>JAPLKF010000123.1 GCA_026388215.1 Pseudomonadota bacterium
GTTTTCCCTTTCTCAAGTTCAAATGATACGTCATCAACTGCCTTTATTATCTCTCTTTTTATTGAGAAGGCTGTTTTCCTTACTTCGTATATCTTTTTTAATTCTGATACAGATAACACCTTACCCATCTCTCATCCTTTACTTCTATTATTGGTGGTTCCTCTTTTTTACATTTCGGCATGACAAAAGTACATCTCGGGTGAAATTTACATCCCTCTGGAAGTTCTGATAATCTGGGAACAAAACCAGGGATTGCTTTGAGCCTTTTTTCATTACCCTTAAGCCTGAATATTGAATCTAATAAACCCCTGCTGTATGGATGTAAAGGTTCTTCAAAAAAATCTTCTACATGGTTCTGTTCCAACATCCTTCCTGCATACATAATACCTATTCTTTTAACAAATCTTTTCATGATATTTAGATTATGGGTGATAAAAAGCATGGACATGTCATACCTAAAAACAAGTTCCTTCAGCAGATAAAGGATTTGAGATTCTGTTGCAACATCGAGGGCAGTCGTGGGTTCATCTGCAATCACAAGAGAGGGGTTACACGATATGGCTATGGCAATTAATATTCTCTGTCTTTGCCCACCGCTCAATTGATGTGGGTACTGGATATATTTTTTTCCTGGCTCATCAAACCCAACCTGTTTTAAAAGCTGTATAGTTTTATCCTTTACCTCTTTTTTGGTAAGATTAGTATGGATTGCGAGTGTCTCATCGACTTGCTCCCCCACCCTAAATACAGGATTAAGAGAACTCATAGGCTCCTGAAATACCATCCCGATCCTGTTCCCCCTTATTTTTTCCATCTCCTTATTCGAAAGTTGAACAAGATTTCCCCCCTCAAATATAATATCTCCGTTCACTATCTTTCCGGGTGAGGGAACAAGCCTCATAATAGAGAGAGCAGTAATTGTCTTTCCACACCCACTCTCACCTACAAGACCAAATATTTCACCTCTTTTAATCTGGAAATTGATTCCATCTACCGCTTGTACGGTGTAAGCATCTGTAAAAAAAGACGTATTAAGATTCAATACGTTTAAAAGTACATCCCTGTTTAAAGGCTCCATGATTGCTATTTTACCCTTAATAAAATATTTTTGATTATTTTAACCTTATGCTTTATACTAATCCAATATAAAATGACAAGCCTTTTACGGGCTATAGTATTTATTTACTTCTGTTTTAGTTTTAATAACATACAAGCTATGGATATCATTAAACTTCCAGAACCCAAAGATAAAAAAGTAGTCTATTTAGATGAGCTTTTAAATAAAAGGTATTCAATAAGAACCTTCAAACAGAAACCCATTTCTATTGACGACTTATCTTATATTCTATGGTGTTCTTATGGGTTTAAAAAAGATGGCGGCAGGGTTGTTCCATCTGCAGGTGCACTCTATCCCTTAGATATTTATATAATTGCAGGAAGTATTGAAGGCAAAAGGAATATGGGGATTATACCAGGTATCTACCATTATCTCCCAAACAAACACCAGATTGAATTAATCAAAAAGGGGGACATCAGGAAGGATGTAGCAAATGCATCATTATCACAAATGTGGATGGCATCCGCACCTTGTATGATTGCAATCACCTGTGAATACAAAAGAATCACGTCCAAGTATAAAGATAGAGGCATAAGGTACGCCCATATGGAAGCAGGAAATGTTTCTCAGAATATATTTCTGGCCACTTTTAATACTGGCCTCGGATGTGGTATAGTAGGAGCCTTTAATGATGACCTTGTAAAGGCAGTTATGGGAATAAACAGGATGCATGAACCATTATTAATAATGCCAATAGGATACAGATAAGGCAGTGAAGGGTTAAGAGTGACGAGTTATGAACAATATTTCAAAAAATGCACTATTCACAAATTAAATTTTACTAATTTTAAAAAGGAGTAGCTATGTTAGAACAAGATATTAAAGAAGGTCTTACCTTTGATGATGTCCTCCTGATGCCATCATTAAGTAAGATAATGCCAAAAGATGTGGATGTCTCAACTTATCTTACAAAAAATATAAAACTGCATATACCTATACTCAGTGCCGCAATGGACACTGTAACAGAGGCAAAAACTGCAATTTGTCTTGCTCAAGAAGGAGGTATAGGCATAATACATAGAAATATGGGCATTGAAGAGCAAGCCCAGGAGGTGGAAAAGGTAAAAAAATCTGAAAGCGGTATGATAGTAGACCCTATCACAATATCGCCTGAACGAAAGATAAAAGATGCACTCGATTTAATGGCAAGATACAGAATCTCTGGTATACCTGTTACAAAAGGGAAAAAACTTGTTGGCATAATAACAAATAGAGATTTGAGGTTTGAAACAAACCTCGAAGAAAAAGTCGAAAATGTGATGACAAAAGAAAACCTGGTCACCGTGAAAGAAGGTATAGGCCTTGAAGAATCAAAGCAAATCCTCCATAAACATAGAATAGAAAAACTCCTTGTGGTTGATAGGAGATTCAACTTAAGAGGATTAATTACAATAAAAGACATAGAGAAGATGAGGCAATACCCAAATTCTTGTAAAGACCATCTCGGCAGATTACGTGTCGGGGCAGCGGTAGGTGTGGGAATGGACAGGGAAATGAGGGTTGATGCATTACTGAAAGCTGGCTGTGATATAATAATGATAGACACAGCCCACGGACACTCAAAAAACGTAATTGAAGCGGTAAGGGATACAAAGAATAATTTTAAAGATGTTCAACTGATAGCAGGCAATATCGCAACAGAGGAAGGATGTGTTGCACTCATGAAGGCAGGCTGCGATTGTGTCAAGGTCGGCGTGGGACCAGGCTCAATATGCACTACAAGAATCATAGCAGGAGTCGGTGTTCCTCAAATTACAGCGATACTCTCTGTAACAAAAGTAGCGAAACGTTTCAATATACCTATAGTTGCAGATGGGGGTATAAAATTCTCCGGTGATATCACAAAAGCCATCGCCGCAGGCGCAGATACAGTAATGATAGGTAACCTTTTTGCAGGAACGGATGAAACACCCGGCGAAATGGTCCTCTATCAAGGAAGAACTTACAAGGTTTACAGAGGAATGGGCTCACTTGAGGCTATGAAGGAAGGAAAAACAAGGGATAGATACTGCATTGATGAAAACGAAATAGAAGCAAAAATTGTACCTGAAGGTATAGAAGGGAGAGTTCCATATAGGGGTTCACTTTCTATGTCTATTCAACAACTCGTCGGTGGTCTCAAGGCAGGTATGGGTTATGTCGGATGTAGAAATCTGAAAGAGCTCCAGGAGAAATCTAAATTTATGAGAATCACTTCAGCTGGATTAAAAGAAAGTCATGTTCATGATGTAATTATTACTAAAGAAGCACCAAACTACAGTGTTGAGTAAAGGCTTATGGATTATCATAAAGAAATAGTCTTAATACTTGATTTTGGTTCTCAATATACCCAATTAATAGCACGAAAGATTAGAGAGCTTGGTGTGTACTGTGAAATATTTCCATACAATATAAATTTAGATAATATAGTGTCTATAAACCCAAAGGGCATTGTTCTTTCCGGTGGTCCAAGGAGCGTGACAGAATCTGATGCCCCTGTATGCGATGAAGGTATTTTTAATTTAAATATACCTGTACTGGGCATATGTTATGGGTTGCAGCTTATTACAAAACTTTATAAAGGCAAAATTGTAAAATCAAAAAAAAGAGAATATGGAAAAGCCCATATATTTCTGGACGAAAGGGACATACTCTTAGAAGGTTTACAAAATGGTGATGTTGCATGGATGAGCCACCAGGATAGAATATTGAAAATGCCTGAAGGATTCAAAACGCTCGCACATTCCGATAATTCACCATATGCCGCTATCAGGTCGATAAAGGGTCATGTATACGGGGTTCAATTTCATCCGGAAGTTCATCATACTCCAAAAGGTAAACGTATATTAAAAAACTTTCTTTATAAAATCTGCAGGACAAAAGGTTTTTTTTCTCCAAAATCCTTTGTAGAATTAGCAATAGAAAATATTAAAAAAGAGGTTGGTAATGGCAAGGTAATTTGTGCCCTCAGCGGAGGAGTGGATTCATCAGTTGTTGCAACGCTTATACATAATGCTATTGGAAAAAAGTTACACTGTGTGTTTGTTAATAATGGTGTACTCAGAAAGAATGAGGTACAAGAGGTTTTAGACGCCTTTAAAGACAAATTACACATGAATTTGAAATATATAAATGCAGAAGATAAATTTTTGAATGCACTAAAGGGTATAAAAGATCCGGAAAGGAAGAGGAAAATAATAGGAAATATTTTTATCAAAACCTTTGAGGAAGAGGCATCGAAAATCGGTAACGTAAGATACCTTGCGCAAGGTACACTGTATCCTGATGTAATTGAAAGTACATCATATAAAGGTCCGTCTGCCACTATAAAAAGTCACCACAATGTTGGAGGGCTTCCCAGGAAGATGAAACTCAAGCTCATAGAACCATTAAGAGAACTGTTTAAAGACGAGGTAAGGATTGTGGGAAAAGAGCTTGGAATACCTGAAAACATTCTTTACAGACAACCATTTCCAGGCCCAGGTCTTGCAATAAGGATCATCGGGGATGTAAACAGAGAAAGGTTACACATATTGAAAGAAGCAGACAGTATCATTCGAGATGAAATAGAAAGAAACAG
Source organism: Pseudomonadota bacterium (assembly GCA_026388215.1). Classification (NCBI taxonomy): domain Bacteria; kingdom Pseudomonadati; phylum Pseudomonadota; species Pseudomonadota bacterium. The sequence goes on from JAPLKF010000123.1 coordinate 4,677, forward strand.
TAGCCACAGAAACATATGGCAATCTTTCGCCATCCTGATACCTGTGAAAACTGTTGGCGTAATGGGTGATGAAAGAACATATGCCAATGTGATAGCCCTTAGAATAGTAGAAAGCGAAGACGCAATGACTGCCGACTGGGCAAGAATTCCTTACGAGATACTTGACAAAATTGCCAGAAGGATAACGAATGAAGTTCCAGACGTTAACAGGGTTGTCTATGATATATCTTCTAAACCACCAAGCACTATTGAGTGGGAATAAATGAAAGATTTTGTTCACCTTCACCTCCATACCCAGTTTAGCCTTTTAGATGGTGCAATAAGGTTCGAACCATTATTCAACCTTGCAAATGCTTATAAAATGAGTGCCTGTGCCATAACAGACCATGGAAACATGTTCGGTGCCTTAGACTTTTATTTTTCGGCACAGGAATTCGGCATAAAACCAATAATTGGCTGTGAAGCTTATATTGCACCAAAATCAAGATTTGATAAAAAAGGCAGGGGCGAAGAAAACGCATACCACATAATACTTTTGGCAATGAATAATGAAGGATATAAGAACCTCATAAAAATTATAAGCCTTGCTCAACTTGAAGGTTTCTACTACGTACCGAGAATAGATAAAGAATTATTAAAAATATACAATAACGGCCTCATATGTCTTACAGCCTGTATTAAAGGTGAAATACCAAGTCTGATTTTAAAATCTGATGAAAAAGGTCTGAAAAATACAATAGAAGAATATCTTACAATATTCGGAGATAGACTTTATTTTGAGTTACAGGATAATGGCCTCCAAGAACAAAAAAAGGTTAATGAGACACTGATTAATCTATCGAAATATTATGGAATTCCCTTTGTAGCTACTAACGACTGCCACTATCTTAAAAAAGAAGAAGCAAGGGCACATGAACTCTTATTGTGCATTCAAACAGGCAAAACAATAAACGACAAAGACAGGCTCAGCTTTAAAAGCGACGAGTTTTATTTTAAATCCAAAGAAGAGGTTGAGCTCGCTTTTTCTCAATACCCTGAAGCGTTATCAAATACTCTTAAAATAGCCGAGATGTGTAACATAACTATCGATGTGGGAACATACCATTTCCCGGAATTTAAATCACCGTCCAATTTAGAACCGGGGGAATACTTTGAAAACCTCTGCACAAACGGTTTTGAAAAAAGAATCCCGCACATTCAGTCTTCATATGAAGCTTTTAATGACGAGCTATTTGAAAAATATAAAAACAGGCTTTCCTATGAAATAGATGTCATTAAAAAAACAGGTTTTGTAAGCTACTTTCTGATTGTTGCAGATTTCATAAGATTTGCAAAATCAGAGGGTATTCCTGTAGGTCCAGGAAGAGGATCTGCCGCTGGGAGTCTTGTTGCATATTGCCTTAACATTACAGATATAGATCCGCTTAAGTACGATTTAATTTTTGAAAGGTTTTTAAATCCTGAAAGAATCAGTATGCCCGATATTGATGTCGATTTCTGTATGGACGGCAGAGAAAGGGTGATTCAATACGTTACAGAAAAATATGGCAAGGATAATGTAGCCCAGATAATCACCTTTGGAACCATGCAGTCAAAAGCTGCAGTTAGAGATGTAGGAAGAGCACTGGGAATACCATACGCAGAGGTAGACAGAATAGCAAAACTTATTCCGTCAGCTAATATAGGCATAGAAAAAGCTATTCACGAAGAATCACAACTTAAAGAACTTTATCAAAATGATAATAGAATAAAAGAACTCCTCGATAACGCAATGGTTTTAGAAGGCCTTGCAAGACATGCATCAACTCATGCAGCCGGGATAGTGATATCAAACAAGCCTCTTTCTGAACATCTCCCCCTCTACAAAGGGCAAAAAGGTGAAACAATAACCCAGTATGCTATGAAAACTATAGAAAAGATAGGGCTGGTAAAATTCGACTTTCTCGGCTTGAAGACCCTTACAATAATAGATAATGTGATCAAGCTACTAAAATCTGAAGGAATAGAAATAGATATAACTAATATCCCGTTAAATGATGAAAAAACCTATGAACTCCTCTCTTCTGGCAATACATCGGGGGTATTCCAGCTTGAAAGTAGAGGGATGAAGGAACTGCTTACAAAGCTTAAACCTTCAAAATTCGAAGATATTATTGCTCTCATTGCACTTTATAGACCAGGACCCCTGACAAGCGGTATGATGGATGAATTTATAAGAAGAAAAAATAGACCCTCACTCGTAAAATATGAAACAGTACTTTTGGAAGAAATTCTAAAGGATACGTACGGGGTAATCATCTATCAAGAACAGATAATGAAGATAGCGTCTAAACTTGCCAATTTTCCTCTAAAAGATTCAGATACCCTTAGAAAGGCTATAAGTAAAAAAAATCCAGAGCAACTTGAGAGCTATAGAGAAAAATTTATAAACGGCGCTATTTCTAACGGTGTTACAACTGCTGTGGCCAGTAAAATTTACGATGTAATTTTACGTTTTGGTGAATATGGTTTTAACAAGTCTCATAGCACCGCATATGCACTTATCGCATATCAGACAGCCTTTTTGAAAGCCCATAATTACATCCCTTTTATGGCTGCTATTCTTACAAGCGAAGTAAATAACACAGATAACATGATAAAATACATCACAGAATGTAGAGAAAATGGGGTCGAAATATTACCACCTGATATAAACAAAAGTGATAAATCATTTATAATGGTCGGGAATAAAATGAGGTTTGGACTGTCAGGAATAAAAAACGTAGGTGGTGCCGCTATTGAAAACATTCTCAGTGTGAGAGAGGAACTGGGAGAATTTACCTCCTTTACTCAGTTTTGTAATGTCATAGATTCAAGAAAGGCAAATAAAAAGGTGGTTGAAAGTCTTGCTAAGGCAGGATGTTTTGACAATATGGGTTTAAAAAAATCCCAAATTCTTTTTATAACAAAAGAAAAAACAGATAAGATGCAAAAAAAGGATACAAAAGATGGATACCAAATGGATATGTTTGGAACAATAAATAATGCACCGGAAATACCTGACATTGAAGAGCTTTCTTATGATGAAATCCTGCGGGGCGAAAAGGAAGCCCTTGGTTTCTACTTCAGTGAACATCCTCTGAAATCTTATGAAAACATCATAAAGCAAATAACCACTTTTGATACCCAAAACATAAAAGAGATGGAGACCACAGAAGATGTAAATATCGTTGGGATAGTTAACGGATATAAAGAAATAGTCACAAAAAAAGGCGATAGAATGGCATACATAACATTAGAAGATACTAAAGGTATAATTGAAGCAATTATTTTCCCTGATTTATTTTCTAAACATCTATTCGTTATTAAAAGCGATAAACCATTATTTATAAATGGAACGGTGGAAAGAACTGAAGAAGGTAATACCAGGATAATAGCAAAAAATATAGCATTGCTTGAAGATGTAACAAATGGGATGAGAACGATGATAAAAATAAAAATCAATTGTGAAATATTCAAGAAAGAGGATCTAAGAAAATTAAAAGATATCCTGTATAGTTTGAAGGGAAACTCTAAGGTTGCTCTTGAATTTCAATTGAATGGAGAAAAACATTATTTCAATATCCAAAACCTGAGGGTTGACCACAATAAGATGGACGTGTTATTAAAACATTTTAAGGACAGCATAGACTATGAGGTATTAGATGAGATACTATCTTGATTTTGAAAAAAGACTTGAATCTTTAGAGAGAAGAATAGATGAGATAAAAAGGTTTTATGATATAAATGATCCTCATTATTCTAAAGAGATATTGTATATCTCTAAAAAAATTTATAAATTTGAAAAAGAAATATACGGGGATCTTACAAATTGGCAAAGGTCTCAAATCTCCAGACATTTAAATAGACCACACACACTGGACTATATAAACAGCCTATTTACTGACTTTACAGAACTTTACGGGGATAAAAAATATAAAGACGACCCGGCAATTGTTGTGGGATTTGCAAGATACGAGGAAATAAGCTTAGCGGTTGTTGGACACCAAAAAGGGAAAGATGTGAGGGAGATGGGTCTCAGAAACTTTGGTATGGCACACCCTGAAGGTTACAGAAAGGCAATGAGGATCATGGATTTAGCAAACAGGTGGGGGAAACCTATCATAACCTTTATAGATACTCCCGGGGCATTCCCTGGTATAGGAGCTGAAGAAAGAGGTCAAGCTGAGGCAATTGCTTCAAGCATATATTTTATGTTTTCTATGGATGTTCCAATAATCACCATAATTATAGGCGAAGGAGGCAGTGGAGGTGCATTAGCAATAGGAGTAGGTGACAGAATTTTGATGTTAGAAAATGCTACCTACTCTGTAATTTCACCAGAAGGTTGTGCAGCAATACTCTGGAGAGACGGTTCAAAAGGACCATTGGCCGCGGAAGCACTCAAACCAACATCATATGACCTTTTAAAACTCAATGTTATAGATGAAATTATTAAAGAACCATTTGGTGGAGCACATAGAAACTGGGAGCAGACCCTCTTTAATACAAAAAATTCACTAATAAAGCACTTAAAAGAGTTAATAAAAGTACACCCCGAAGAATTAAAACAGGAAAGATATGAAAAATTTAGAAAGATGGGGATATTTAAGGAAACAACATGAATAAAATCACTTTAGACATAACAAACGTTCTATCGAAGACCATAGGGAAAGAAGGGCTTGACACGCAAGCAATTACAGGTATTTTATCAAAGCTTGAAGTGTATAATAAAACACTCTGGGATGCACCCTACCCTTTCATGGAATTGCCCTCAAAGAGATTTCAATTTAAAGAAATGAAAAGGCTTGCAGATAATATCAAAACAAAAAATATAAAAAATCTTGTACTCCTTGGAATAGGAGGCTCATCACTTGGTACAGAAACTATATTTAATGCCCTGCTTCATCCGTTCCATAATCTTAGTGAAGGTTTAAGGAACGGTAAACCGCGTTATTTTATTCTCGATAATATTGACCCTCATAAAATTAATAGAATAATAGACATGATTAAAAAAGAAAAAGAGAATACACTCTTAATAGTAATAAGCAAATCCGGAGAAACACCTGAAACAACCTCTCAATTTATGATATTTGAAGAAATACTGAGTAAGAAACCAAATTTCAGGGATAGAGTTGTAATCATAACAGACAAAAAGAAAGGTATTTTGAAAGAAATAGTAGACAGGGAAGAATATCCGGTCTTGAATGTACCGGAAGGTGTTGGGGGAAGGTTTTCTGTGCTTACCCCGGTTGGTCTTTTCCCATCGATTGCTATGGGTATAAATATAGACGAAATAGCAGATGGAGCTAATAGTATGGCAATTCATGTGAAAAAGGCAGTACCCCAAAAGAACATGGCTATTATGATTGCAAGCATTCTCTATCTCATGGACAAAAAGGGGAAAGGTATTCACGTTATTATGCCTTACTGTGAAAGGCTTTCTGGATTTGCTGATTGGTTCAGACAACTTGAAGGAGAAAGTCTCGGTAAAAATAATCTTGGGGCAACACCGTTAAAGTCAATTGGTGTAACCGATCAACATTCTCAGTTGCAATTATACATTGATGGTCCGAAGAATAAATGTATCATGTTTTTATATTCTGCCAATGAAAAAAGGGTCATTCCAAAAAGTTTCCCCTATATTGAAGCGTTAGACTACCTTGCAGGAAAGGATTTGAAAGACCTGTTTCATGCAGAATTCTTAGGAACAAGCCTTTCACTTACCGAGGTTAAAACACCAAATTTTTCACTATTACTTAATGAAATTAACGGCTATAACCTTGGTGCTTTATTCTTCTTATATGAGATGGTCATTACATTTCTTGGCTACCTCTATAGTATAAATCCTTTTGATCAGCCTGGCGTGGAGCTTGGCAAAATATATACAAAAGCTATCATGGGGAAAAAGGGTTTTGAAACAAAGCGTATCGCTGCTGAAGCAAGGTTATCAACCCAAAAGACCGTTATAACCTTTTAATATCTGCTTTTATTTTCTCCAGTTTAATTTTTGTAATCCTTCGCCCCTCAATGCCAACTACAGTGAACTTGTATGCACCATGATAGATAATCTCTCCACCTTTTGCTATTCCCTGAAGTTGAGTTAGTATGAAACCACCAAGGGTATCATAATCTGGAGATTCTGCAAGATTAAGGGTTAATACATTATTTAAATCCCTGATAGAATATGAAGCATCTACGATTATAGAACCATCCCTCAGTCTTTCCATCCTGTTATCCACATCCGTTTCATCCATTATCTCACCAAATATTTCCTCCATTATATCTTCAAGTGTTACCATGCCAACAGTTGTCCCATACTCATCTATGACAACCGCCAGATGGATGTGCCTTTTCTGCATCTCTTTTAAAAGAATACTTATTTTCATGGTATCAGGAACGAAATAAGGCTTCTTAAGAATTTTTTCTAAATCAAATTGCTCTTTTAACCAGATATGCTTGATAATATCTTTATGATAGGCAATACCAACTATATTATCTATATAATCCCTGTAAACAGGGTATCTTGAAAATTCATTTTCAATGATATATTCCAATACCTCATCTTTACTACTTGCAATATTAATAGCATAGATATTTGGTTTCGGAACCATGATTTCTTTTACAGACCTATCAGCAAAATCAAAAACACCATGTATCAATTCTTCCTCTGTTCTGTCAAATACCCCTCTCCTTCTTCCCTCCTCAAGTAATATCTTTATTTCACTTTCTCCTATATGTTCTTCCCCCTTCTTTAAATTAAGGCTTTTAACGATAAACATGGTGGAAAAGGTAAGAAAATTCACAACAAAGAAGAAAAACCTTGATGTAAAATCAAAGATAGGTACAATCCTCAGGGCCACTCTTTCTTTGTAATTGATGCCTATATATTTGGGCACAAGCTCTCCTATAACAAGAAAAAGATATGTGAGCACCACTACAATAAATATAAGCGAAATAGTTTCAGAAAAGGTCCTGATAAAAGGGATTCTGTTTAAAATAGGCACAATATATCTTATCGAAAGCATACCACCTATAGCCGATGCGAGTATCCCAAATAATGTAATGCCTATCTGTACAACAGACAAAAATTTTTCTGGATTTTCCTTCATCTCAAGTAATGTTTCAACCCTCTTCTCCTTCTTTTCCTTAATCATTTCTTTTATCTTGCTTTTTCTTGATGAAACAATTGCTATCTCCCCCGCAGAAAAGATACCATTAAGTACTATTAAAACAATTATTAAAAAGATTTCTAAAAGAGGGCTACCCATTGCTCTGGAAATGTTCCTTGACCTGATACATAAAAGCCTCAAGCCTTGTTATTATATTTGTTATACCCTGACCATCGAATGCTATATTTATAATAGGAACATTATATTTTCTCTGAATCAATCTCATGATAGCACTGGATATTGTTCCAGGCATACATGAAAAAGGCATTGCATTGACAATACCCGAGATTCCTTTATCAATAAAATCAACACTTTTACCAACGCTCAATATTGCTTCTCCCTCAAAACTCTCATGAATATAATCACTCGCCTTATCAAGAATCTGCTCTACCTTCGGTTCCTCTCCGTATTTTAAATACTGTTTAAATATTTTCTCCATTTCATGTTCATCTTTTCTTTGAATATATTCAGTAATCATCAAGTATAACATATTTGAAAATCTATTTTTTTTCAGGCTCTTCTTCTTTCCTACATAGTTTATATAAGCTATCCATTCTGTGATAGGTGCAAGCCATACTTCACCGCCAAATCCTTCTATCCTCCTGACCAGGTCATTATTGCTGAATCTATTGGATCTGATGTATATCTCACCAACTATTCCAACAATCGGTTTTTTTGTTTCCCTCCTTTTGATATTTAAAAATCTCTTCACTATATCTTCAAGAACTCCAATTATCCTATCCCCGTCTTTTTCCAGTGTTTCTGAAATTCGTAAAAGTGATTCCTTATAAATCCTATCGGTTTCTCCTTTATTCTCCTCGTAAGGCCTTATCTCGTGAAGCATTTTCACTATAAGGTCTACTGCTACTACAGCTCTCCACCCTAACCGTGAGAATTTTCCTCCCATTATATTAAATTCCTTATAAAATCTGTCATCCTGATTAGGTGCATAAATAGGCACATCCTTAAATCCCATTTCATCCAGCACTATCCTATGAAACCTGTGGTATTGTCCAAAACGGCAAGGCCCGCTCCCGGAAAGCATGAAAAATGCGCTCCTTGCAGGATCGAATGTTTCTTTCCTTGTGCATTTCACCATATCCCCTGTGGTTAATATACAAGGATAACACTCTTTCCCCGTTGTAAATTTTCTTCCCAGGTAAACAGTTTTTTCATCGGATTCTTCCATTACTTCAGCATCTACACCGCATGCCTTGAAAACACTTGAGAGCGTAAAGGCATGATCAGACATATAAGGTATATAAATTTTTCTTCTATTACCATCTACCCCAAATCGTGGTGCTTTACTTTTTATAACTCTCGACTCAACCCTCGCATTTTTTATACTGTCAAGAAATGCTTCCAGCCTTGTAATAATTCCTGCATCCGCACTGTGTTCATCAATCTCTAACTGCAAGAAAGGCTTACCTTTAATAATCCTTTCGAAAAAGTGGATTATAAATGAGTCTGGACCACAACCGAAGCTCGTTATATATATTCCATATAAATTATTATTGTTTTTTATAAATTTAGCGGCCTTCAATATTTTCTGTCCGTAAGCCCAATACATATTTTCCAGATCATCATCACTTTCAACCCCATCTACTAAGGGTAGCATGTCCATGGGTATTGGTTTTACACCAAGGTCCATTAATTTTTTATGGATATTAAGATTAGCCCCTGGATCCGCACTATTATATGGTCTGCCGATGATTACCATTGCCTTATCATTATCACCAATCTCTGACAAAAATCGAGAGCCATATTCTGAACATTTCTTATAAAATGTTTCCTGCACTTCCATCGCAACATCAAACGCCTTTTTTATTTCCTTCTTTGATTTTTTCAATCCCTTCCCATAATCCATTAGATTTTGTAAAGCCACCTCTCTCCCTTCTCCGAAATAGACAATAGGAGAATCAACACCTACCCCCAACGCTTTGAAATTGATGGATGCTTTTACAGTATAGGGTATAGATTGTGCATATGGACAGGTAAAGGTATTCAATACACGTTGAAAAGGTTTTTTAAGATTTATAATGCTTGGAATAAAGATTCTTTTAATTCCTTTACTGATTATATTAAGAATATGACCATGTGCCAACTTTATAGGAAAACATGTTTCAACGATGATGTTCTCCACCCCTTCTCTGATTATTTTTTTATTTGTTATATCCGAAAGAACAACTGAAAATCCAAGCTCAGAAAAAAAGCTTTTCCAAAAAGGTAAAAGTTCATGCATATTTAAAATTTTGGGAATTCCAATAGGTTCCCCATCAACCTTCTTATCATACACATTGGTAAGAATTTCATCCCTTGTTTTAAAAAGGTCCTGTGTATCCTTTTTCTCAACCCTTCTTATAACATCATACTTCTCACATCTGCTACCGTAATAAAGAGGGGTTTCTTTCTCAACCGTTACCTTCCTGATTTCACATAAGTTTTCACACCCCTTACATTCAAACGTATCTATCTGGTATGACCTTTTGCTTAAGTCAAAACCTTTAAATTTGCTTTTCTCCCAATTCTTCTCCTTCATTGCAAGTATTGCAACACCTATAGCACCTGTTACATCATGGTGTGGTGGAACTTTAACTGACTTTTTAAGAACCTTCTCAAATGCCGCTATAACACCTTTATTAAAAGCAGTGCCTCCCTGAAAAAATATTTTTTCCCCTATTCTCTTATCCCCCACCACTTTGTTTAAGTAATTCATCACAATTGAATAAGAAAGACCACCCACAATATCATCAGTTCTTGCCCCTCTCTGTTGGTAATGGACTAAATCCGATTCGATAAATACTGTACATCTTTCACCCATCTTTACAGGCCTTTTCGAATTGAGGGCAAGAGTTCCGAACTCCTCTTTAATAGATATACCGAGTCTCTCAGCCTGTTCCTCTAAAAAGGAACCTGTTCCTGCTGCACATGCTTTATTCATCTCAAAATCTACAATCACACCATTATCTATGCTTATGTACTTTGAATCCTGTCCGCCAATTTCAAATACAGTATCTACCTCCGGGTCTATATCAATTGCTGCCTCTGCCTGAGCAGTTATTTCATTCCTTACTATGTCGGCGCTGATAAAATCACCCGTCAGGTATCTTCCAGAACCAGTGGTTCCTGCACCTATTATCTCAACAAGGTTTCCTACCTCTTCACCTATCTCAGCAAGACCTCTTTTCACCGCTTCAAGAGGTCTTCCCTCAGTCATAAGATACCTTTTCGCAATGATATTCTTGTCTTCATCAATAATTACAAGGTTTGTGCTTATTGAACCCACGTCAACGCCAAGATATACCTTTGTCTTTTGATAGATCTTCCTTAATTCGTAAGGTACATTAAGATTCTCTTTTGAGATCTTTAATGGTTCGTGTCCTTCCTCGATCTTCTCTTCCTTTAAATATTCATCCACCTTTCCTAAACCAAGAAATGTCTGTTTCAATGATGGTTCATCAAGGACTGTATAAATAGCCCCTATAGCGCCCATTGAAGTAAAATGTTCAGGGATAAAAAACTCGCCGTCCTGCAAAGAGAAGACATCTTTTATAGCTTTTCTCATACCAGCATTTGCTGCTACCCCTCCAATAAAGGCAAGCGGGGTTCCTACTTCTTTCCCCCTGGCAATATTGCCTTTAAAATTTCTTGCGAGGGCATAACATAAACCCGCAACTATTTCATAATCAGGGGTTGCTGTCTGCTGAAGGTGTATCATATCTGTTTTTGCAAACACCGTACACCTTCCAGCAATCCTCGGTGGGGTTTTTGACTTTAGTGCTAATTCACTGAATTCTTCAATTGTGAAGCAGAGTCGGGATGCCTGCTGGTCTAAAAAGGCACCTGTCCCTGCAGCACATAATGCATTCATCGAAAAATCTTTTACCCTTAACCTATTATCTCTTCCGTTGGTTTCAAATATAATAATCTTTGAATCTTCCCCCCCTATATCTATTACACTTCCCACACGGGGGTACAGGTAACTGAATCCTCTTGCCAATGCCACAATTTCATTTATAAAAGTAGCCCCTGTAAGGGTGGCAAAAATTTTTGCTCCAGTACCGGTGGCAGCTATAAAATCTACATCGTATGTCCTTGATAATTCACCAACAACATCTCTTCCAACTTCTATAGACTTCCCCTTATGGCGTATATATCTGTTTTCCAGAATGTTTCCTGCCTGATTCAACACGACAATGCTTACACTCACAGAACCAATATCAATACCTATTCTGTGCATTATTGAACTACCCCCTCATAATATATAAAGGTTTTGATTTTAAAAGTTTCTTGTGTTAATTATACTCTAATCAACAAAAATATCAATGATGAAAAGGGTTCATATATTAGTGAGCGGAATAGTCCAAGGCGTATTTTTCAGACACAATACCATGAAAAAGGCTAATGAATTAGATTTAAAAGGATGGGTTAGGAACCTAAGGGATGGAGGGGTAGAACTCCGATGTGAAGGTAATGATGACGACGTGGATAAAATGATTGAATGGTGTAAAAAGGGGCCACAGGGTGCATATGTAGAAAAAGTAGACGTAAAATGGGAAGACTATGCGGGTGAATTCAAAGCATTCCAGATCATCTACTAAACACTCATATTATCCTATATTTTTAGATATTTCAGACAACCCCTGCCTTGTAGTAGGTGGTGGTAGGGTTGCCGAAAGAAAGGTCAAAATGCTTCTCAAGTTCAATGCCAAAATTAAACTGGTAAGCCCTAAAGTTACTAAAACACTATCCAAACTTGCTGAAAATGGACAAATAGAAATTATTAAAAGAGAATATATGGATAAAGACATAGATGGAATGAGACTGGTGTTCGCTGCAACAAATATTGAAGAAATAAATAGTAAGATCAGGAAAGAAACCAAAAAAAGGCATATACCTGTAAATGTGGTAGATAATCCTGATCTTTGTGATTTCATTGTCCCATCTATAGTAAAAAAGGGCCCAATCATTATTGCTATTTCCACTTCAGGGATTCTACCCTTGTTATCCAAAAAACTTAAGGAAGAGATTAACAACTACATTACTGCAGATTATATAAAATATGGTTTTATTATTGGAAAGTTTAGAAAGCTTCTTGTTGAAAAGGTGAAGGACAAACAAAAAAGAATAGCTATTATGAAAGAAATTAATAAGATGGGTATCAAAGAATTAACAGAGATGGGGTTTAAAAAAATCAAAAATATGTTCTTAACTATACGGGAATGAACGTTTATACATTCTACATCTCACTATCCTTTTATCTGTTATCCACACTATTTTATTTGCTCTATTTAGTGATCTATAAGAAAAAAATGGAAAGGTTGGGTCATTACTCTTTACTAATAGGTTTTATTATCCATTTACTCTCTACATCTATCAGATACATTCAGGCTGGGTATACTCCAATAACAAACATTTATGAATCACTTTCTTTTTTTTCCCTATGTATAGCTGGTTTTTTTCTATATCTAAAAAAATCTTACAGGATAGAAATAATGGGGTGTGTTGTACTTCCTGCTCTCTCTATAATATTAATCTGGGCTTTAACATTTCCAACCAATATAAAACCCCTTCCACCTGTGCTTAAAAGCTACTGGTTGCCTGTCCATACCATATTCTCTTTCGCTGGCAACGCTATCTTTTTCATAAGCTTTTTTGTATCTACCCTATACCTTATGATCGAGAGAGGAATAAAAAAGAAAAAATTCCACCCCATTTTAAGCCGGTTTCCTTCACTCGAAACACTTGATTCGATAAACTATAGATGCATGTCATATGGCTTCCCGTTTCTTACCATTGGTATTATAACCGGTTCAATCTGGGCAGGATTTGCATGGGGGTCTTATTGGAGTTGGGATCCAAAGGAAACATGGTCGCTCATAACATGGATTGTATATGCCATTCTCATCCATAATAGACTTGCAATAGGCTGGAGAGGTAGAAAAACTGCATACATGATGATTATAGGTTTTTTCTCGATATTATTCACATTCTTAGGAGTTAATCTCTTTATGGGGGGACTACATTCATACGTATAAATATAGTAAGGAGTATGGAGTAGGGTGCATGCAGTTCACTGCCTGCTGCCTGCTGCCTGCTGCCTACTTGTTTCTTAGATAGGGAAACTATGCATATCGTTGTATTTGGACTTAACCACAACACTGCTCCTATTGAAATAAGAGAGAGACTTTATATTTCAGAGACAACCATCCCGGAACTGTTAAATGACCTAAAAAAACATGGTATCAATGAAGCTGTCATAATCTCCACCTGCAACAGGACTGAAATATATTTTTACTGTGATAACCTTGAAGAATCTTTTAAAACAATAAGGGACATACTAACAGGCCATTTTGAGGTAGAATCAGAATGGCTACACGATTATACCTACATATTCAAAGATGAAGATGCTTATAGACATCTATTCCTCGTTGCCTCAGGGCTTGATTCTATGGTTATTGGGGAGCCTCAAATCCTCGGCCAGGTTAAAGATGCCTATAGAGTTGCCACCTTCCACAATTCAACAGGTTTTTTTCTCGACAGGGTTTTTCACAGAACATTCAATGTAGCAAAAAGGATAAGGACCGAGACGAAAATAGGGTATAACCCTGTATCAATAAGCTCCATGGCGATTGAGCTTTCAAAAAAGATTTTCGGTGAACTTAAAAACAAAGGGATTCTTGTAATAGGAGTTGGTGAAATGTGCGAGATTGCCCTCAAGCATTTCAGGAAGGAAGGTTTAAACGAGATATTTATTACAAACAGGACATTTCAAAACGCTCAAAAACTTGCTGAGGATATCATAGGCATTCCTTATCCTTTCCAGGATATACCGAGTTTACTCATAAAAGTTGATATAGTACTCTCTTCTACGGGTTCTGAGAAACCCATAATTGATAAGACACTTGTCCTTTCTATAATGAAAAAAAGAAAGAATAGGCCCTTGTTTTTTATAGATATAGCGGTTCCAAGGGATATAGATCCCGAAGTCAATAACATTGGAAATGTATATCTATACAATATTGATGACCTTATGGGGCTTTCACAAAAACACCTTTCAGATAGGTTGAAAGAATCAGAAAAGGCACACGGTATTGTGGAAGAAGAGGTGGCAAAATTTTCCCGCTGGCTTAAGCAATTGAATACGAGCCCACTCATCGCACACATTTATGAAAAAGCTGAAGAAATAAGGAACAAAGAATTTAAAAAAACCTTAAGTAAGTTAAAGAACATGGACGAAGATACATCAAAGACTGTTGACATGCTTACCAGGACAATTATTAATAAACTAATCCATCCGCACATATCGCTTATTAAACAAAATGGAACCCCTGCGGTGTTGGAAATTATGAAAAAATTATTTAGATTTGAGGAGGAAGATGAAGAAGAGATGGATAATCGGGACAAGGGGCAGTAAACTCGCATTAAAACAAACAGAGATAGTAGTAAAAAACCTTGAATATCTTTACCCTGACAACCAATTTCTCATAAAAACCATAAAAACAACGGGTGATACTATCTGGGACACACCCTCACACCTGATAGGTGGAAAGGGACTGTTTGTTACAGAAATAGAGGAAAAATTATTAAACAAAGAGATAGACATGGCTGTCCACAGTATGAAAGATCTGCCAACAGAACTTAAAGAAGGACTTACCATAGGGGCTGTTTTAAAAAGAGAAGATTCGAGAGATGTCTTCATCTCTTTCACCTATGACAGCATTAAAGACATCAAACATGAAGCAAGGATTGGAACAAGTAGCTTAAGAAGAAAAGCTCAAATCCTTCATTATAACAGTAAAATAGAGGTGGTCCCCCTTAGAGGAAATGTTGATACAAGAATAAAAAAAATTAAGACACAATCGTTAGATGGTATCATACTTGCCTATGCAGGGGTAAAAAGGATGGGCCTTGAAGGGTATATAAAGGAAATTCTTCCCCTTGATGTTATGATACCATCTTCTGGCCAAGGGGCTATTGGAATAGAAATCAGGAACAAAGACGAGGTATTTGAACTTCTAAAACCTATAAACCACGAAAATAGCTTCTACGAGGTATCGATAGAAAGAAAACTTCAGTCTAAAATTGGTGGTGGTTGCCATGTACCCTTAGGGATAAATGCAACCCTCTCAGATGAAATATTAACAATCAATGTGGCATTAGGGAATGAGAATGGAAAACCTCTTATAAAAGAAAAACAGGTGGGAAATAAAGAAAATGCAGATGAGTTGATATCAAACGTGTTAAAAAAAATAGTCGCTCAATAAACCAAAAAAATATCAAAAATCTTCGGACATCTGAATTCTGGATTTGCCTGAAAATTGCGATTTAGTAGAATACAAAATACCCCTCATTTTATGAGAGGTATTTTGTATAATTAATATTACAGTACTGTAACCTTTTATTGCCTTAACTATACTGCATCCTTAAATGCTTTACCTGCTCTGAACTTTGGCACCTTCCGTGCAGGTATCCTTATTTCCTTACCTGTTCTTGGATTTCTGCCCTTCCTTGCTTTCCTCTTAGATACTGAAAACGTACCAAAACCAACAAGTGTAACCCTCTCTTCCTTTTTCAAAGACCCTTTAACGCCAGCAATGAAGGCACCTAATGCCTTGGCTGCTGCAGCCTTTGAAATCTTCGCACCTGCTGCCATTTTACCAATTAATTCTGCTTTGGTCATAAGTACTCCTCCTTTGGATTTTTTTATGTGGTAGTTCTCATAATAACCACCCTGTAAATACTTTATACTTCTTATTATAAAAAATATTCAATGTTTTTTTTACGTTTTTTTAAATATTTCAAAAGTTCTTTCCTTATCCAGAGAATTTTCTCAAACCCGTCCATAATCATCCTCTATGCGTTCTATGTCATCTTCGTCAAAATAATCCCCGGTCGCTATTTCTATAAATATCATATTATCTGTTCCTGGATTCATAATCCTGTGCAATGTTCCCTGAGGAATATCAAGCGATTCGCCGCTCCTTAAGAATAATTCTTTATTATCAAGTAGCACCATTGCCTCCCCATAGATGATATACCAATGTTCAGCTCTATGAAGGTGCCGTTGTAAGCTTATGCGCTTACCTGGATACACGACGATCCGTTTAACCTTATGATCTGGTTCATCAGAAAGAACCTGGTAATATCCCCATGGGCGATAATCTTCTTCAAAAAATTCTCCTTTGGGCTTGACCACTCTTACTCCATATTCCGAAATAGTTTAATACCTTTTGAATGAAACCTTTATCACAGAATATCTTTTGTTGTCAATATTGATAGAACAATAAATGCAATTCTATAGAAATTATATCAAACCAGACAAGGTCAATAGGTGGATTCATAACAATCAAAATGGGGTCTTAAGTCAGGCATATCTTTATAAAAAATAAATTTCCATTGAAATAAAGTTTGTACTAAGGTATTAAAAAACAAGAGGCCTATAGTTATAAAAACCTACACAAAGGGAGGGCAAGATGGAATTAATTGAAAGAGCAAAGGCAATAATCATGAAACCTAAGGATACATGGGGGAAAATTAAAGAAGAACAGATAACCATCAAGGACCTTTACACCTCATACGCTGCTATCCTTGCTGCTATCCCTCCTGTTGCCGGCCTTATTGGGATGTCTATTATCGGCATGTCATTTATGGGATTCCGTTACAGGGTTCCTTTTGGCAGTGCCATCACCTATGCTGTGATGCACTATATCTTATCACTCGTGGGGCTTTATATTGTCGGCATGGTTACTAATGCACTTGCTCCAAGCTTTGGTTCACAAAAAAACATGCTAAACGCCATAAAGGTGGCGATATTTTCAAGCACCCCCAACTGGGTAGCAGGTATCCTTTTAATAATCCCTGCCCTTTCACCCATTGCTATGCTTTTATCACTCTACTCTCTCTATCTATTTTATCTCGGACTCCCGGTGCTTATGGAGACACCAAAAGAAAAGACCCTGGGATATGTAATTGTCGTTATTATTCTAAGTATAATTGTCTTTTTTCTTACAACAAGCATTGCTGGTTTATTTATTCCAAGCAGAGGTGTGGTAATGCCATAACATTAAATACTTAAAACAGAAAATAAAGAGGGAATGCTATTTTGCTTCTTCCACGAGTTGCTTGATGTATGTGTTTTCCGGAAAATCAACGTTTAACCTCTTTATCTCCGCTTTTGCCATTTCATTCAGGTTTTTGTCGAGAAGATAAAATATATAAGAGAGCCTCAAGGGAAGGTCACTACCATATTGTGTATAATGGGTAATATTTTCCCTGATATTCTTTATTTCATTTTCTTCATGCACATAGAATGCCCCTTCAGAAATATTGTATGCCCTTCCACTATCTACAATCCACCTGTATTCCTTCCCATATTTCAATATTGTCTCAGGTACCTTGATTGAACTGCCTTCGCTTTCTGCACTGAATATTATACGTTCTTCACAGATGATTTTTACGGTCACCTTCTTTTCCTTATAACAGTTATTTTCCCAGACCAGCTCAGGGGTTGATTCAAGAATATAGGTATTTACAGGCGAGACCGCCCTTATACAGGGTTTAACCTTCCTCAATACAAGGCCCCCTATAGAACCCTTTGTACCTTCTCCCGGTGGATGCAGACCCTTTACTTCACTTATCTTCCCCTTCACTGCGATGATTTTTTTATCTTTCACAAGGGCCTCCGAGTTAGAGACTATCTCATATCCCTTGTTTTCTTTCATTGATACTATTACCACTCTCCCGTTCGCGACCCTAATCCTGTCCCCCTCTTTCACCGGACGCAAGAGGTGCCCGCTTCTCTTAAGCTTTGTAATCTTGCCCTCAGAGTCACGGATTTCGGCATTTCCCTGAATATCAAAGATAAGTCCGAATGAATCAATTGCATGAAGCTCATCCACATATATAGTTGCAAATATAAGTAATGTAAAAAATATAAGAATGGCCCTTCTCATAACACTACCCCCTTTCACCTTCCTCGATTGTGTAAATAGCCACAGGCTTGTCCAAACCCTTTACGCTAAATTCCCCCAGATAGTCAATACTAAACTGACCTTTTACCATCATGTAAGCCTCATTACTCAAAAGCAATCTCCGCTCTACGTGTTTTGTAAGCCCCTCTATTCTGGAGGCAATATTAACATGCTCACCAATAATTGTGAAATCCATTTTCTTTTCAGAACCAATATTGCCCATTACGACCCTTCCGTAGTGTACACCAATCCCAATATTCAGGGTCCAATCGCTTATAAGGTGTCTCACTGTGCCTTCATTGTTAAATCGCTCTGTTTCTCTTATTATTTCCTGTGATGCTAAAAGTGCATTCGCTACAGGGTTTTCTCCCGTTGCAAAAAATGCAAGCACACCATCACCAATAAATTTGTTTACAAACCCTTTATGGCCCTGAATTATGTCTGTTATCTTCCCGAAATAAAGGTTTAGAAACCCTACTACATTTTCCGCCTTATTCTGGGTTGAGAGTCTGGTAAAATCCCTGATATCAAGGAAGAGTATGCATACATCCTTGTGTTCCCCCCTAAGAAGGCTCATCGGGTCTTTCTTCAGAAGTGAATCCAGGACTTCTTCGTCAATATAGTAGCTGAACATTCTGTATATCTTTTTTCTGCTTCGCTCCTCAACTAAATACCTGTATGGATATACGAAGGTAAGTGTAAGAAGGGGGGATAACAAATGAGGGAGCATATGTATTATATAGCCAAGCGAGAACAATATCACGTTCACAATAAAGAAACCTGCGGTAATGATAAAAACCCCTGCTATTGCGTTATACGGTCTCAACCCTGCAGATAAAATCAGCCCGATGGCAATGAGGGTGATAAGGGCAAAAACCTGTAATAAAAATGGAACCTCTTTAAGCGGTGTATTGGTGATGAGCGTCTCGATAATAATACCATGGATTAATGGCCCGGGTAAGCGCCTGTCACCAGGCTGGTTAGTCTGATGGGCATTTTTATCAACCCATGAAGGTCTAATAGTCCTATTTAAGGGTGTAGAATAGACATCTTCATATCCACTCAGGTAACCAAGTATAATTGCCTTGCCTGAAAGCCTATCACTATCAACCTTCCCATTCATGATGTCTGTAAAGGAATAAAAGGGGATGTTCTTTGCAAGTGCATAATTCAATCTTACCATATCCAGTCTATACTCTTTACCAGTAAGAAGATTGTATATAGCGCTGGCAAAGGTATCCTTACCATTGGGTTTAAGTGTTTGTCTTCTTATAACACCATCGTTATTGCTTGTATATCCATCTGTAAATACAGCATCGGCTAAATAGAGGTTTTTTATGAATGGAGCTACTCCATAGTAATAAGGAACAAGCTCCCCATGATATACCTGCACAATGGGAATGCTTTCTGAAACCTGCATTATGGGTTCCAGAAGCGACTTATCAAGCCTTTCACCAATCTCCTCTGAAAATTCTACATATTTTTTATCTACATTCATGGAAGACACTGCATTTTTCAACTTTTCACTTTGTTTATGAACCGGTATGAGGTCAATGCCAATAACTGCAACATTGTAATCCCTCATCTTCTTGAGGAACTTACCGATATCGGGGTATAAAAAAAGTAATGGTTTTTCTTGTAAGACCAATCTCTCCTCAATACCCACGACAACAGTCTTATTACTTGGCTGAGAACGTCCCATATTCAGGAGTTCTGTCAACTGGAATCTGAAATCATACGCCTTTCGCTCAAAAGTTTCCCATCTTTTATAGGTTAAGAGAAATCCAGACGAAATTACCGAAGCAATTAACACCGGTATAACGTGGTAATATCCCTTATGCAGCTTCATAATCTTTTTGAAAACCCTTTATAAATACATAGCAAAAGTGCATACATAGATTGTTGAATTTATTTGCCTTGATACCTATTTTTCGCATCAGGTTTTCTAAACATTTCACGGCTTTATTATACACTACAATTTTACCATTTACTATTGGTTGTATCTTCGAACAATTGTTTTTTTCGATAGTGCATTTTTTTATTAAATAATGATAGAATAATCAGGGTTAGATATGAGACAGCTTATACACGTATTTACTACCTTTCTTGCAGTAATCTCAATCGTAACCCTGCACATTATTCCCACCAGTGCAGGTGAATTAACAAAAGACCCTATCCTCCGTATAGAGACAGAAATGCACACATCTTCAATATACAGGATGAGCATAGATAGAGAGAACCGCTATCTTGTCACAGGGACTGCAGATAAGACCGTTCGTGTGTGGGAACTCTCCACGGGAAGGCTCATAAAAGTACTGAGGCCACCAATTGCTGTTGGAATAGAGGGCTGGATATGGACAGTGGCAATCTCTCCAGATGGGGAAACAGTTGCATGCAGTGGATGGACAAAGGCTGCAGAACCACATTTTAACATCTACCTCTTTGACAGGGAAAGTGGAAAGCTTGTGCGCAGGATTACGGGTTTCCCGGATGCAGTTAACTATCTAACTTACTCAAGGGATGGCAGGTTTCTTGTAGCAACTTTAAAATCCAAAGGCATCCGTATTTACAGGACATCCGACTATTCTCTCGTGTCAGAGGACAAAGACTACGGAAGTGAAAGTCGATGGGCTGATTTTGACATAAACGGCAGGCTCGTGACAACATCCTATGACGGTTTTATCCGTCTCTATGATAAGAGTTTTAAGCAGATTGAAAAAAGGAAAGCGCCAGGAGGAAACATCCCTCATGCTACGAGCTTCTCCCCTGATGGCTCCAGGATTGCCATAGGATTTAACGATTCTCAAGAGGTCAATATCCTCTCAGGTAAAGACCTTTCTCATCTTTATACCCAGACTGTTGGTATTGGAAATCCACGTGGTGTCTGCTGGTCATCAGACGGCAGGTTTTTGTATGCAAGCAATTGGGGGCTCCGTGGACCTTTTGTAATTCGCAAATGGGCAGATGAAGGAAGGGGAAGGTATAGTAACATACACGCTGGAAAAAATCATCCTTCTGATGGAAGAAGTATAATAGACTGTATGCTTCCATTACGAAACGGTGGCATTGTGTTTGTCAACCCGGCACCTTCCTTCGGGATACTGGATAAGAATGACAAACTGGTATTATATAAAGGTCCTTCAACTGCCTATTATGGAGGAGATCCAGGAGGACTTCTTATCTCTCATGATGGTTCTGCCATCCAGTTTGGTTTTGATGGGATAAATAAATCACCTGCCAGGTTCTCCATTATAAACCGGCAGATGGACCTGATTGGTTTCGGATTTTCTGTTACTCAACCAGAATCCCTTTCCCCACCAATCTCTTTTGCAGAGGGCATGGATATTACAGACTGGCAGGTTTCTTTTAAACCTAAGCTCAACGGGGAACCATTAAAACTCACAGAAAATGAAGTATGCTTCAGTCGTGCTATAACCCCTGATAGAAAGAATTTTCTTCTTGGAACAAGTCATTTTTTACGACTTTTTGACAATAATGGGAATGAGAGATGGGGAATTCCCGTCCACATTGCACGTGCGGTGAATATATCAGGAAATGGTAAATTTGTCGTTGCAGCACTGCAGGATGGTACAATCCGGTGGTACCGCACAGATAATGGGAAGGAACTTTTAGCCTTTTTCCCCCATAATGATAAAAAGAGATGGGTAGCATGGACCCCTTCAGGCTATTACGATGCCGCCCCTAGTGCAGAGGAGTTAATTGGCTGGCACATCAACAATGGAAAGGATCGCGAAGCAGATTTTTTTTCCGTATCGCGGTTCAGAGGAATATATTATAGACCCGAGGTAGTAGCAAAGGTTTTAGATACCCTAAATGAAAATGAAGCAGTCCGCCTTGCCAATGAGGAGACAGGAAAAAAAACACAGGATGTGTCCATACACAAGATACTGCCCCCTATCGTTACCATTATCTCTCCCAAGGATGAGGTAGAGGTAAAAACTGTAGAGATTACTCTGAAATTTACCGTTCGCTCTCCATCAGGGGAACCTGTTACAGGGATAAAGATATTGATAGACGGAAGACCCTTTTCACCCCAGAGGGGAACTCCACTACCCGGGCAGGAGAAAGATGCCAGGGAAATGAAGGTAATTATTCCAGAAAAGGATTCTGAGGTATCTGTTATCGCAGAAAACAGGTATGCGGTGAGCGAGCCTGCAACTGTGAGACTCAAGTGGCGTGGTGAGAGCGGGCTTCTCATGTCCAAGACGGTAGATGGGGCATTGAGACAATCCGTTGAGTTTGTCATTAAGCCAAAACTCTACATCCTCGCAATTGGTGTGAGTGAATATGAGGATAAAGGTTTAAAACTTGGTTTTGCCTCAAAGGATGCGAAAGATTTTACTGATACCATGCTCAAACAAAAAGGAGGGCTCTATCGGGATGTGGTTGCAAAGCTCCTTACGGACAATAAGGCAACAAGGGATGAAATCCTTGATGGGCTTGACTGGATTACAAAAGAGACAACAAGCAAAGACGTGGCGATGGTCTTTTTAGCCGGACATGGTGTGAATGACCCTGGCGGGATATATTACTTTCTCCCTGTAAATGCAAACACAGAGAAATTGAAACGCACCGGCATTGCGTTCTCGGATATCAAAAATACAGTCGTATCTCTGGCAGGTAAGACAATCCTCTTTGTTGACACATGCCATTCAGGAAACGTGATGGGTACAAGGAGAGGGGTTGCCGACATCAATATGGTGGTGAACGAGCTTGCCAGTGCAGAGAATGGTGCAGTGGTCTTCAGCTCATCCACAGGGAGGCAGTACTCCATTGAAGATGCGGCATGGAAGAATGGTGCATTCACAAAGGCCCTCGTAGAGGGAGTAAACGGTGAAGCCGATTACAAACGTACAGGGAAAATCACCATCAATATGCTTGACCTTTATATCTCTGAAAAGGTAAAGGAACTCACGAAAGGAAAACAGACCCCCACAACCGCAAAACCAAATACAGTCCCTGATTTTCCAGTGGCTTTGAAAAGATAATATGCCTTTGGATAATAAAAACCCCACGAAAATCAAGCGCTCCTGACAAGACTCGAACTTGCGACCTGAATATATACCGTGGAATGATTTGCAAGTATTTTTAAAGGTGATATAATTTAAAAATATGAGAAAACACATTTCTCGAACTTTAGTCCTTTTAATCTCTTTTTCAATGATCTTCCCCTCCCTCAGCTACTGCTGGCCATACGGGCACTATGGCCCTCACAGTTACCGCTACGGTTACGGTGGACACTATCACGGATATGGCTATCACAGATATAATGGCTGGGGTGTTGGAGGGGCTATTGCCGGTGGTATAATTATCGGTGCAGTTGTTGGGAATCTCCTAACCCATAGTACCAGATACGATTATGTATCACGAAGAACGTATGAGCCTACCCAATCAAGGGTAGCTTATGCCTACCCAGACCCGGGGTTCGTTGCCAAATACAGCAAAAAGAAGCCTCCAGGGGAATGGATTTCCGTCCCAGGCCAATTGGTAGATGAGAAGTGGGTTCCAGAACATAAGGTCTGGGTACCGGTAGATCCAGAATGATCCATAAAAACATCGCTCAATTTTATAAGAGCAGATACTGACAAAAACAGTTTTTCATAATTTAGAGGATGTAAGAGGTTTATGAATACATTCAATACAATAGATTCACGATATAAAGGCGTAAAAGGATGGCTTTTACTTCTCTGTATAAACCTCATGATCCTTGACCCATGTTCCATCCTTTTTAGTCTCTTTGTTGTAACAAATGCAACAAAGCCTCACTTTGACCAGTATCCGGGGCTCTTAAAACTGATGTTTATTAACGGTGCGTGTAGTATCGGGCTCACTGTTTTCAGCATCTATGCAGGGATATCCCTCTTAAAAATCCTTCCAAATGCAGTGAAAACTGCAAAGAAATACCTCTCTGCCGCTTTCATGTATTCCATTATCTCCATATTCCTCCCTGCTTTAGTGGGTCTTCCGGAAAAAGCATACAATGACATTACCGGGAACACCTTATTCAACAGCCTCATTACCATGCTGTACCTGGCTCTATGGTATCAATATCTAAAAAAATCCAGAAGGGTGATGGCAACCTATGGTGAAGTCCAGTATGAAGCATAATGGTAGTCCCCACTACTTAATGAAATTTATAGAAGAGGATGGGGAGTATATTAAAAATATTAAGCGCGCCTGACAAGACTCGAACTTGTAACCTACGGATTAGAAGTCCGTTGCTCTATCCTGGTTGAGCTACAGGCGCGTCGATGTAATTATAGCGGTTTTGCAGATCCTTTTCAAGACAATCATGTCTTCTCTCAGCGCAATAAAGTATGCAGGGTAGTATTCTGGTACAAATCATTTGCGTAAGCAGGAAAAATCATGTAATATAAGCACGCAAATGAAGAACAGGCATAAAGTAAGGCTAATCACTGTCCTGATTTCATTCTTATTAATATTACCACCCCTGGGTTTTTGTGCCGACAATCTCTCCTTTGGAATAATCGGTGATACGAGGATTGGCTTGACAGAAACAGTCTATAAACAATTCTTAAATAAAATTGAAACTGAAGGAATAAATCTTATAATCAACACAGGTGATGTTATAGATAAACCTGGAAATGAAAATGAATGGAAGAGGTACCTTGAACTGACAGGAGCCAAGATAACCGCCCATATAGCACCAGGGAACCACGACATAAATAATAATAAATCATTGAGGATATACAAAGAGCTTATCGAGAAACCTCCCTACTATGCCTTTTCTCTTGACGATACACAGTTTGTAATATTATGCTCAGAAATGCCGGGAGAGATAAGCAGAATAACAGGAAAACAACTTGACTGGCTCCGGGAGGAACTCAAAAAACCCTTCACATACAGGATAGTTTTTATACATAAACCACCCTTTCCAACAACGTTTGGCAAACGTTATGGTCTGGATAGACACAAAAACGAAAGGGACATACTGCATGAACTGTTCTTAAAAAGTCATGTTAACCTCGTTATCGCAGGCCATGAGCATCTATACAACAGGAGTGAGAGGGACAGGATTGCTTACGTAATCACAGGTGGAGGCGGGGCACCACTTCTTACTTTTAATGAAGAATATGGAGGTTTTTTTCATTATATTGTTGCAAAAAGAATAAATGGAGGTTATGTTTTTGACGTTTATGATATGAATGGGTCACTAAAAGATGAGTTTAATATAAAATGAGGTGAATGATGGGAAGTGTTTTAAAATGGAGAAAAAAGAAGATCAGAAAGCATAAATATAGAAAGTTAAGAAGAAAGACAAGGCATCAAAGGAGAAAATAAAGACCTTATAACCTTCATATTCTCTTCATCCATATTGTCCATCTTAGGGGTTTCCATTACACCGGGAAGATTGGTAAATCTTTTATCATTAAGGATGTACCTGAAGGCATCAGTGCCTATACACCCCTTTCCTATGTGCCAATGTCTGTCTACCATGCTACCTAAGCCAGTCTTTGAATCATTCAAATGAAACAACCCTATCCTGTTTTTGCCAAATGATTCTTCTACCTCCCTTATTGTCTTATTCCATGTTCCTTTCATTCGTATGTCATATCCTGCCTGGAAAAGATGGGCTGTGTCTAAACATAAAAAGACCCTCTCTTTATGCACAATTTTTTCAAATATCCCTGCCAACTCCGTAATCCTTTTTCCAATTCCGTTGCCCTGGCCCGAAGAACATTCCAACAGTATAGAAATTCCATATTTATCAAGTATCCTGTCTATAGCCTTTGCTATCTGTTTTATACCATCTTCTGTATTAACATTTGAGCCACAATGAACCACCATTTTGTTTATACCAAATTGAAGGCATAATTCTACCTCATGAATAAAACCCTTTATATGTTTTTCATCCTCATCAATCTTTGCAAGGTTAGGGAGATACGAAAGATGTGCAAAGACAGGGATTTTCCCCTGTAATTTTTTAAAATGTTTAATATCTTCTGGCCTCCACCTTTTCTCCTCCCAGGACCTCGGATTTTTCACAAATATCTGGACTGCATCGCACTTTAATCTCTTCGATTCTCTGTATACCCAATCAAAGCCTTTTGATATAGACATGTGAAAACCTACTTTCAAATTTCACCCTTCCAAGATTTTAAACAATAAACAAAAAGCTTGCAAATAAAACCAAGAAAATGCACAATACTTAATATGAAACAAGAGACTGTCGGGATTATTGTGGGGGGCGGACCTGCCCCGGGAATCAATGGGGTTATAGGTTCTGCAACCATAGAGGCAATCAATCAGGGGAAAAGGGTAGTTGGCATTGTCGGTGGCTTTAAAAGCCTCTTTGAAGGCAATAAGGACAGCGTGTTACCACTTACCATAGAAGATGTGTCAAGACTTCATACAGCAGGCGGTTCGATACTCAGAACATCCCGTGATGCCCCGGAAAATGCCAAAGAAAAGTTCAAAGTCCTTATGGCCACCCTGAAGGGTTTAGGCATAAAATACCTCATAACCATTGGCGGTGAAGGCACCCTTTTTATGGCAAACTGGATAGAGAGAGAAGGGAGGGGTTCTATAAATGTAGTCCATACGCCAAAGACTATCGATAATGACATCCCGCTGCCAGGGGGTAATTCAACATTCGGGTATCAAACAGCAAGACACATAGGGGTAGAGCTTGTCAATAACATCATGGAAGATGCACGGACAATGGGGAGATGGTACTTCATCTCTACCATGGGAAGACACACCGGCCATTTAGCACTCGGGATAGGAAAGGCAGCTGGTGCAACTATAACGCTTATCCCTGAAGAATTCCAGGAAGCAAAGCTCTCAATAAGAAAGGTAGCCGACATTCTTACAGGATCAATAATAAAGAGGCTATCCATGGAGAGAGACCACGGTGTAGCAATCATCGCCGAAGGAATTGCTGAAAGATTCGACCTTGAAGAACTGAGCAAGTGTGAAAATGTAGAGAAAGACGAAATAACCGGTAAAACAAGACTTTCCGATATTCAACTTGGGAGGGTTCTAAGGAGCCTTGTAAGAGATAACC
The DNA here is from genome assembly GCA_026388215.1 of Pseudomonadota bacterium. Taxonomy (NCBI): domain Bacteria; kingdom Pseudomonadati; phylum Pseudomonadota; species Pseudomonadota bacterium. The sequence goes on from JAPLKF010000123.1 coordinate 31,889, forward strand.
TCCATGCTATGGGCATAAAGGCTACTGTTGTGAGCATGAACATCGGGTACGAACTCAGGGCAGCAAACCCCATACCTTTTGACATTGAATATACAAAAGACCTCGGATACGGTGCTATACGCTATCTCCTGAAAGGGGGTACGGGGGCAATGATCGTTGTCTACGAGGGACACATCATACCAGTTCCGTTTGTAGAAATGGTAGACTCCCGAGGTACAATCAAAATAAGGAAGGTAGATATCAATTCAGAGATATATGAAGTGGCAAGGAAATACATGATAAGGCTTGAAAAAGAAGATTTCGAGGGGGAACGTTTAAAACAGCTTGCCAAAGTAGCGAAGCTTGAACCAGAAGCGTTCAAGGCAAGATTCGCCTATATTCTCTGAAAATTCACCCTGTTCGCAATACAGCTAAAATAGTAGTCGATAGTTTTAAGGATTCGAGGGTTCAATTGGCTTAAAAACATCTGGATCATCTACTTTTTGAATACCAGTTTCCTGACCCCGTTTGAAAGGTATAAATAATATCTTCACCTGTTTGCTATCAATTCCAAATAAACCAGAAAGAAACTCAAAACCCAACCCACCTTCATCCCTTTTCACTTCAAAAAGAAAGGCAAACCTTGTTTTCCAATTGTCACCTTCTCTCTCTCTCGTATAGAGACCAAAGAGCAGACTCAACATGTGTTTGTCTTCTCTCTTTCTCTGTTCATAAAGTGTAAACAGCGGCTTTATAATCCTGTCAAACCCCTCAACCCTAAAAGGCAGGAGCGAGGGAAATAAAAATGTAAAATCACCGCCCTTACCACTATATTCGAAAAAGGGCCATACGTTAAAGAATGTACCACGGTCATCTTCTATGTACCTGTTAAATAATAGAACATTCTTCTGTATGAACCTTTCATCCCTCACATACCATTCAGATTCTTTATAAATTGGCCAGAGCAAACCAAAAGAGTGGTCTCTGCCTTTCGTCTCTGAATAAATAAAAGGGAAGAAGCTATAACCCTTCGTCTCTTTTCCTTCTGTCAGAGAAAACAGGGAAAAGAGCATGCCCTTTTTTGTCTTTTCATCATCCCTTGAATAGCTGAACAAAGGCCACAGCACATTATAAGAAGCTTTTGTTCTTGAGATTGAGTGTATATAAAATGGGAAGGCATAGAAATTATCCACAGGCTCATCAGTATCCAGATTCTTTTCTTCTTTTATAAAAATCGGCCATAAAAAAAAACTTGTGTTTTTTACGCCTTCTCTATTTCTCGTTCCATAAATGGGCCATGCTTTAAACCCTTCTTCTTTTCCACCATAAAAGGAAAAAATAGGCCACAGGATATTTGTCTTTGTAGCCTCTTCATCTTTTATACGGCTGTAAAGAGGCCACATAAAAAAATCTATTTCATCTCTCCCAAACCTATCATACAAATTTCCAAATAAAGGGAATACTCCAAAATAACTACCCCTTTTCGATTCCCCATAAAAGAAAGGGAAAAGGGCTGTATCTTGTTTACCTTCAAACTCTTTTGAGAGAAAAAAGGGGATAAAATAAGACTTTTCCTTTGAGCTTTTGCCGAGAGGATATAAATAGTTATAGACCCCGCCATCCTCAGAATCGTATGAAAAGAGAAAGGGTCTTAGAGCCAAACGTGTGGCATCTTCTTCTTTCTGATACGATACGAGAGGGCCTAGAAACCTTTTTTCGTTGTTAAATTCCCACGAAACAGGCCAGAATGCGTGCAGGGTACAAGGAAAAAACAAAAAAAGAAAAATAAATCTATGCATCAGAAGATGGTGCCGAATATGGTCCCGAGAATTGTAATTGGTGTCATTTCCTGGAGGCCCTCAGCACCTTTCTGCAACTTTTTCATAGTTCTTTCCGCTTCAATATAAAGGCTATCATCCTTTGCGAGTTTCCCGAGCGTACCCTCCCCACTCTTGATTCCGTCTGTAATCTCTCTCATATTTTTGACTGTTTCTTTTGCCTCGATGTATATTGAATCATCCTTTGCGAGTTTCCCGAGCGTACCCTTACCCTGTTCAATATCTGTTGATATACTCTTAAGTGAAGCAACTGCATCCCTTGCATCATTGTATAGTTTATCATCTTTAACAAGTAGTCCCAGCGTTCCCTTACCACCCTCGATATCACTTACAATCTTTTGCAATCCATCACTCAGCGTGGCTGCATTATCAACAATACGGGCCACATTATCCTTATTATCCTTTAAAAAGTCCTTAAATTCACCGCTTAAGGCTTGAATATTGTCAATGCTTTTCTTAATGTTCACCTTTTCTTTATCCCCGATAATGCCTTTAAACTCACCCATCGTGTCACCAAAATTCTTTACTACAACATTTATCTGTGTAAAGATCTCATCAAAGTCAGGTGATGTAACAACATCCTTTATTTTTTCACCCTGTGCCAAAAATTTCTTCTCCACACCTGGTATGATCTCTATATATTTATCTCCAAGGACACCTTGAGTTTTTATTGCAATCTTACTATCAACAGGTATATTCACATTATCCTTTATAACAAGGGTTGCCATCGCCTTATATCCATCCAGTTTAATTTTCCTTACCTTCCCCACTTGTACCCCTGCGATTTGGACAGGTGATTTGGGATCAAGCCCACTCGCATTATCAAAAGACACAATCACATCATATCCTGCCTCCCTGAATACACCAAACTTCCCGATCCTGAAAGACATATAGAATAGTATAACTATCCCGATTAGTACCAATATACCCACCTTTAACTCCGGTGAAATTGCATTTTTATTCATTAGTCACCTCCTGAAAAACCAGGTATTTTTGTCGCCTTTAAAAATTCTTTTATATTCTCGTTGTTACTCCTTTTTATCTCATATGGTGTTCCGTACTCTATAATCTTGCCATTATAAAGCATAGCCACCTTGTCTGCTATTCTAAACATACCGAGTATGTCATGACTGATCACCACGTAAGTCTTTTTCAGGTATGTCTGTGTCTCTTTTATCAAATCATCTATTGTCAATGAAATAATCGGGTCAAGGGCGCTGGTAGGTTCGTCAAACAAAATGATATCAGGGTCGAGTACAAGTGCCCTTGCAAGGCCTACCCTTTTTCTCATACCGCCCGAAAGTTCAGAGGGCATCTTCTCAGTAAAACCCAGCAGTCCAACCTGTTTTAGCCTCTCTTCTACAATTCCCTCTATCTCCTTTTCTGAAAGCTTCGTATGTTCCCTTAAAGGAAAGGCAATATTGTCATACACATCCATGGAATCAAAGAGGGCGGCTTCCTGGAAGAGCATCCCGAACCCTTTTCTCACACTATTCAACTCCCTCTCCTTTAATTTCGTTATTTCTAAACCATCTACCCATATCTCACCTTTATCAGGTTTCATAAGACCAATCAGATGCTTCAAGAGGACTGTTTTCCCTCCACCGCTTTTTCCTATAATGACCGTTATCTTACCCTTTTCTATCTCAAGGTTGATGCCATCCAGAACCTTCTGGGTACCAAAACTCTTATGGAGGTCTATAATTTTTATTGCCTTATTTTCCATACTAAAACATCAGAGATGTAAGTACATAGTCAAAAATCAGGATGGTAACACACGATGTCACGACAGCCTCTGTAGTCGATTTTCCAACCCCCTCAGCACCACCCTCTGTGTAAAAACCCTTATAACAGGAAACAACGCTCATGATGATTCCAAAAAATGCAGCCTTTACAAGACCATTATATATATCCTCATGGTCAACATACTTAACCATCTTATTGATAAAGGCGCCCTCATTAATCCCCAAAAGCTTTACCCCTACAAGATAACCGCCAACTATACCAACAAAGTCAGACACTATGGTTAAAATAGGGAGCATCAAAAAAGAAGCAACCACCCTCGGGACAACAAGATATTTTATAGGGTTAAGGGCCATAACAATTAATGCATCTATCTGCTCTGTTACCCTCATTGTACCAAGCTCTGCTGCCATGGCTGAACCTGCCCTTCCAGTAACCATCAGGCTTGTAAGTACAGGACCAAGTTCTCTTGTCATGCTTAACGCCACTGTTGTTCCCACAAGCCCTTCAGCGCCAAATTTTCTGAAACCGTAGTACGATTGAAGGGCAAGAACCATACCTGTAAAAACACCGGTTATGATAACCACAACTACAGAATTCACACCTATAAACTCCATCTGCTTGAATATGTAATTAAACTTAAAAGGCCTTCTTACCCCCCAGTAGACACACTCGGTAAAAAATAAGCCAACGCTGCCAAGCTCTCTTAAAAATCTTGCAACAGGTGAAAATATCTTTTCTATTATACTGCTAAACATATACCCTCAAGACCCTCTTTGATATCTTGCACAAAATCTCATAAGGAATTGTACCTGTCTGCTCGGCAATTTCATCGGCTGAAATAACCTCTGTCTTACTGCGTCCTAAAAGTACCACCTCTTCCTTCACATTTACGTCTTCAAGCTCAGTGACATCCACAAGCAACCAGTCCATACATATCCTTCCAATAATACTGCATCTCGTATCTTTTATCAATACAGAACCCTTGTTCGACAATGCCCTCGGATAACCATCTGCATAACCTACCGGAACATACGCCACCCGCGTCTTCTTCCTGGTAGTATGTGTTCCACCATAGCTTAATCGATATCCAGGGGGAAATTCTCTGATATGTGCTATCTTTGATATAAATCTCATCACCTGTTTTACATGTAACCTTTTACTCAATTCTCTTGCAGGATAGGAACCGTAAAGGCTTATCCCCACTCGAACCATGTCAAAATATGCCTCAGGATAATTAACGATTGCACCACTATTTGCCATATGAACAATCCCGGGATTGATGCCGTTATCCCTCAAAACTTGTAGGGCCTTTTTGAATATCTCTATCTGGTTCATCCCATATTCATCCCTTTTTTCCGAAGAAGAAAAATGGCTCATAAAACCTTCGACTTTTATATTGCCTGCTCTCTTTATCTGCTCAACTACAAAAGGTATATCATCAGGGCCAAAACCGAGCCTCCCCATACCTGTATCTACCTTTATGTGTACCTTCAATGGCCTATCAAGATGAACGCCATCTTCTGCAATTCTTTTAAGCATATTGAAATCATGGATAACAGGGGTAAGCATATTTTTATACACAGGTTCCAACTCATCCCATGCCAGTATGCCACTCATTACAAGTATCGGTGCAGTGATACCATTACCCCTCAGCTCTATCCCTTCATCTATTGTTGCAACACCCAGGTAATCTACATTGTTTGACTCAAGCCTTCGAGCCACTTCAGTTGCTCCGTGGCCATAGGCATCTGCTTTCACAACACAGAGGATTTTTACTTGAGAAGGCACCTTTGCCTTTATTGCTCTATAATTCTCTTCAAGAACATTTAAATCTAAATATACAATAGCCCTTGGGATGTTAATCATAATCCGTTTAATTTACCTGTAAAACCTGCTCTATTCAAGACAAAGTTTTTAAACGTTTAAAGACCTTTTCATAGGCTTCTACAGTTTTCGTTATTTCTTTCTCCCCATGAGACAGGGTGATAAAGGAAGCCTCAAATGGACTCGGGGCAAAAAATATCCCTTCCTCAAGCATAAGTTTAAAGAATTTCTCATACATAACCCTGCTTGCGGTATATGCCGTTTCATAATCATACACATCGCCATCTGAAAAGAAACCCGTAAACATCCCTGTGATGCTGTTTATCCTGTAAGGGATTTTAAGTCTCTTTGCAATTTCAGTAATACTATTTTTCAAGTCATCCACCCTTTTACCCATCAACCGATATACGTTTTTATTCTTCCTCAGATACTTTAATACATAAATCCCTGCCCTTACTGCGATTGGGTTTCCGGACAGTGTTCCTGCCTGATATACATCACCAAGGGGGGCAACCTTCTTCATCACTTCCCTTTTACCCCCAAAAGCACCTATAGGAAAACCACCCCCGATAACCTTTCCAAGACAGGTAATGTCAGGCTCAATACCGTATATATGTTGTACCCCGCCGTATAATACCCTGAACCCGGTTATTACCTCATCACATATAAGGAGAATCTTCTCCTTCCTGCATATTTCCTGTACCCCTTCGAGAAACCCCTTTTCAGGTAAAATTACACCCATATTACCCATAACGGGCTCTAATATCACACACGCGACATCCTTATTCCCCTTCACTATATTCCTCACTGTATCGAGATGATTGAAATCAGCCACGTATGTATGCTTTGCAAGGTCTTTCAGGATACCACTGCTGTCAGGGATACCATACGTGGCAAGGCCGGAACCTGCCTTCACAAGGAGGCTGTCAACGTGTCCATGGTAGCAGCCCCTGAACTTAATAATCCCATTCTTTTTGGTAAAACCTCTTGCAAGCCGTATCGCACTCATTGTTGCCTCAGTACCCGAGCTTGTGAGCCTCACCATTTCTATAGAAGGAAATGCTTGAGCGATAAGCCTTGCCATTTCAACTTCATAAGGATGACATGTACCGAAGCTTGTACCATCTGAAAGAGCAGCCCTTATCTCTTTATTAAGACCTTTATCAGCGTGTCCGAGGATGATTGCACCCCATGAAGATACATAATCCAGGTAGGCGTTCCCATCCACATCAAAAAGATATGCCCCTTTTCCCTTTTCTACATAAAAAGGCTTATCATCTACAGAAAGAAAGGCCCTTACAGGACTGTTTACGCCACCAGGTATGAAGTGCTTTGCTTTCTCGTACAACGCATTCGATTTTTTTCTATTCATGATTCACCATGAGGGATGTCTTTTTGAATTCCCTTTTACTTAAAAACATCTTAAATACCTTTATGCCGATCTTTTTCGAAATGCGTTTTATAACACCCCTGCACTCTTCCATGCTCTTTCCATGTACCATTGTATAGACATTATAGTCCCAGTATCCTCCCGTATCCCTCTCATAACAATGGCTTACTTCGGGAAAAGAGGCCATAATCTTTCCTACCCTTTCTATGTCCTTTTCTTCCACCTTCCATACCACCATTGCGTTATGGGTATAGGAAGCCTTCCTGTGATAGAGTATGGCAGCAACCCTTCTTATTATTCCTTCCTTTTTCAAGTACTTCAATATATCTATCAATTCTTCTTCGCTGATGCCAATCTTCTCTGCTATCTCTTCGTAAGGCTTTTCTAATATTGGAAAATCATAGACTATTATCTCTTTTAAGACCTTATTAATTTGGCGCTTCATATTGACTATTCTTACACATAC
>JAPLKF010000124.1 GCA_026388215.1 Pseudomonadota bacterium
TGTTTCTCAATGACTTCTTTCATCTTTTTTGATACACTTTTCTTCATGGGTATAGTTCTCCTTTCTCCCGTTTAGGGGATTGTTTAATCCATTGAGAATTATACCCTTTATTGAATTTACAGAAAACATGTTACACTATCCTTTATATTCGGTTGTAACAATTCGCAAGAGTTTGTTAATAGTAAATCAGCATTTTTTTCAAAGTGTAATTGTAAAGAATATTATAAGAAGTTTGGATATAAAATACATATAAAATCGAAAAAATATATAGTATTAATATTTTCAAGTCAAAAAAATTGTTAATCTTATTGATTTTTTTTGATTGACTTTTAATATGTATGTATGGCAAAAAATAACAAAGTCTTGTGAAATTTATAACTTATCAAATGTGGAAGTTATTAAAATCTTTAAATAGTCATTTAAAAGCACAGTCTCTTATACTTTAAAAAAGACAAGGAGTCTCATTATGCAAGAGATTAAGTTCACCATCGATGGAAAAGATGTGACAGGGGGGAAGGGTCAAACCATCCTTGAGATTGCTCTGAAAAATGGTATTGATATCCCATACTTATGTTATCATCCTAAAGTCAGCAAAACCGGTGCATGTCGTATCTGCACTGTCCGTGTGAACGAAGTGATGTTAAAAACAGCATGCACTGAACCAGCAATGGACGGGATGAGGGTAATCACTGAGGATGAAGAAATAGTAAAAATAAGAAAGGGAATTTTAGAACTCCTTCTTGCCGAGGGTGACCATAATTGTCTTTATTGTGATTCCAATGGTGCGTGTGAATTGCAGGCCCTTGTACACAGGTATAATATTGAACAGGTAAATTACGAATATCCTAAACGAAGCCGCGAGATTGATTATGAATCGAGTGAGGGTTTAAAGAGAAATGAGAACAGGTGCATTCTCTGCGGGAGGTGTGTGAAGGCATGTGCTGAGATCCAGGTATCGAATGTGTGGAGTTTTACTGATAGGGGAGGTCACACCCACCTTACCTCAGATTTATATGAAAAGATCGGGGATTCAAGTTGTGTTCAATGCGGCACATGTGTTCAGCTGTGTCCTACTGGTTCCCTTTCACTCCAGACAGTCCTTGGTAGAGGTGAAAATTGGGAACTCACGAAGGAATCAAGCATCTGTATATACTGCGGTGTTGGATGTAAGATAGATTACTATAAAAATAAGGAGGGTCTACTTGTAAAGGCTGTGGGTCATGATGATGGACCCAACAGGGGCCATCTCTGCGTTAAGGGAAGATTCGGTTTTGATTTTGTTCAGAACGGAAAGAGATTGTCAAAACCCCTCATTAAGAGAAACGGTGTATTCGAGGAGGCAAGCTGGGATGAAGCCCTCAATCTTGTAGCGAGTAAGTTTACCGAGATAAAAGAAAAGTATGGTCCTGATTCAATTGGTTCCTTATCTTCGGCAAAATGTACCAACGAGGAAAATTATTTAATGCAAAAGATTATGAGGGCGGTAATAGGGACGAATAATGTTGACCATTGTGCCCGTCTCTGACACAGCTCAACCGTCGCCGGTCTGGCGGCAGTATTTGGTTCTGGGGCAATGACTAATTCAATTCGGGAGATACCCCTGAGCGAAGGCTTTCTTGTAATAGGGTCAAACACAACAGAAAATCATCCTGTCATCGGGTCGATGATTAAAAATGAAGTAATCAACAATGGTAAAAAACTGATTGTCGTAGATCCAAGAAGGATTGAACTTTCTCGATGTGCAGATTATTACTTCCAGATAAAACCTGGTACCAATATAGCAATCCTCAATGGCCTCATGCATGTTTTAATAAGAGAAGGTCTTTATAATAAAGGGTTTGTTGAGAAAAGGTGCGAGGGTTTTGAAGAGCTTGCAAAAACCCTTGAAAAATATACCCCTGAATATGTTGCAGGAATTTGCGGAATAGATAACCCGGAGGATATTGAGAAGGCTGCGAGGCTTATGGCTCAATTGAAACCGATGGCACTTTTCTATTCTATGGGTATAACCCAATTTGTGTCGGGTATGAATAATGTCAAATCAACGGCCAATTTACAAATGCTCCTTGGTAATATGGGTGCGGCAGGTGGTGGGGTGAACCCGCTGAGAGGTCAGAATAATGTTCAGGGTGCATGTGATATGGGGGCACTTAATTCGGTGTATCCTGCATATCAGCCAGTTGCAAATGAGGAGAACAAAACAAAGTTTGAAAAGGCATGGGGTGTTTCAGGATTGCCTACCAAACCTGGTCTTACCCTTGTTGAGATGTTTAATGCAGCAGTTGCCGGTAAGCTGAAAGCCATATATGAGATGGGCGAGAACCCAGTAATGTCTGATCCAAATCAACACCATGTGATTGAAGCCCTTGAATCCCTGGATTTTTTTGTCGTTCAGGATATTTTCCTTACGGAGACAGCACAGTATGCTGATGTGGTGTTGCCGGCATGTTCGTTCCTTGAAAAGGAGGGAACGGCAACTAATACAGAGAGAAGGGTTCAACCCATGCATAGGGTACTTCCTCCATGGGGCGATACGAGGGACGATTGGTGGATTACCATGCAGATAGCCAATAGAATGGGCGCAAAATGGGATTATAAAGGACCTAAAGATATCTTTGAGGAGATAAGGACAGTTACCCCATCATATGCGGGAATCACGTACGAAAGGGTTGAGAAGGAACTGATACAGTGGCCATGTCCTACGACAGATCATCCTGGGACACAGTATCTGCACAAGGATAAGTTTTCACGGGGCCTTGGTTTACTTACTGCGATAGATTATACCCCGCCAGCGGAAGAAACAGATGCTGAATACCCTATAATATTGACCACCGGGCGTATACTTGAACATTTTCATACAGGGACCATGACAAGGAACTCAAAAATTCTTGATCAGATTGTGCCGGAAGGGTTTGTGGAGATCCATCCCAACGATGCAAAAAATTATAACATCACGGATGGCGAGGTTATATCAGTATCGTCGAGGAGGGGGAGCATCAGAATAAAGGCAAAGGTGACGGACAGGTTGAAACCCAATGTGGTTTTTATTCCTTTTCATTTCTTCGAGGCTGCAGCGAACATATTGACTATAGATGCCCTTGACCCAGTGTGTAAGATCCCAGAGTACAAGGTGTGCTCTTGTAAGATTGAAAAAATTTATCTGTAAAGGCGGTGATGGGAGATGATAACAACAGAGGATATAAAAGGCGTAATCGAGAAAAGAGGAAGTGCAAAAGAGCATCTTATGTTTATATTGCGGGATCTGGAGAATCTTTCTGGTAATAATCAGCTTGACATTGATGTGTTGAAGAAAGTAGCTGAGATGACGAATATCCCAAAGAGCGCCATTGCAGGTTTTGTGGGCTTCTATACCATGTTCAAGACAAATCTTAGGGCACGGTTTATTATAAGGGTTTGCAAGTCGGGGCCGTGTCATGTTATGGGGGCAAGAACAATTTTTGATGCAATAGAGCGAAATTTAGGTATTAAGCCTGGTAAAGCAACCCCTGATGGTCTGTTCTATCTTGAAAAGTGTGAATGCCTTGGTGTTTGCTCGGTAGCCCCTGCTATGATGATAAACTATGATATCCATGGCAATCTTACTGAGAAAAAAATAAAACAGATTTTAAAGTCTTATAAATCCAGAAAGCCAATCTTTGGAGAAAAATGCGGGCCGGAGGTAGAGGGTAAGACTTGCGTTATTGATGATGATAGACAGACAAAGAGACTTTTAACCATGGTTGGCAAGGTTGACCCTCTTAGCATTGATAGTTATATAAAAAATGGAGGGTATACCGCGATAAGGAAGGCCATCAAAGAATATTCTTCAGATGATGTGATCAATATTGTGAAGGATTCAGGGCTCAGGGGTAGAGGTGGTGCAGGATTTCCTGCAGGCCTGAAATGGTCGTTTATGCCGAAAGGGGATATGCAGAAGTATGTGATATGTAATGCCGATGAGGGGGAGCCAGGTACCTTTAAAGACAGGGTCCTTATGGAGGAAAATCCCCATTTGATTATTGAGGGGATGTTACTTTGCGGGTATGCGACCGGTGCCACCGTTGGTTATATTTACGTGAGAGGGGAATTCAGGCGTGCCATTGAGAGACTTCAAAAGGCTATAGACCAGGCAAGAGAAAGAGGAATATTGGGGAAGTACATTGCAGGTCCAACATTCAGCTTTGATATTTTTATTAAAGAAGGTGGCGGTGCGTATGTATGCGGTGAGGAATCATCACTTATGAATTCAATGGAAGGCAAGCGAGGTTATCCACGGTTCAGACCTCCATTCCCCGCAGGGGCTGGTTTTATGGGGATGCCGTCAAACGTTAATAATGTTGAGACATATGTATCTGTCCCGATGATTATTGAGCATGGTGCCGGATGGTATAAGTCACTTGGCACAGAAAAATGCTCTGGAACAAAACTTTACTGCCTGTCGGGTAAACTGAATAGAACAGGGCTTGTTGAACTGCCAATGGGGGCAACCCTTCGTGATATTATTGATATATATGGAAAAGGTATTAAAGATGGAAAAACCCTTAAGTTTGCACAGGTGGGTGGTTCAGCTGGAGGTATCCTTGGTAAAGATTTACTTGACCTACCTCTTGATATAGATCAGACAATAAAAGCTGGTGTTACGCTTGGTTCCGGAGTTGTCCTTGCGTGCGATGAGGATACCTGTGCGGTCGATTTTCTCCTGAATATACTCAGTTTCTTTGCCCACGAATCCTGTGGTCAGTGTGTCCCATGCAGGGTCGGGACATCACAATTACACTATCTTGCAAAGAAGTTTGCAATGAGGACGGCAGTAGAAAAGGATATCGATACTATGGTTGAAAAAGCACAGTTGATGAAACAGGCTTCACTATGTGCCCTTGGGCAATCACCCATACTGCCGATAACAACAACGCTAAAGTATTTTAGAGAAGAATTTTTAAGGCACTGTGATTCTGGCTATAACTGTCCGGAGTGCGACAGAACAATAGCAAGATTTTACACATAACACTACTAATTGAAAAGGAGGAACAATGGCCAACAAACCTGTAGAAATTGTGCAGCTGGCAGGAGATGCTGGAAAGTACAAAGCAAATTTAACACCTGGTAACTATTTAATAAGAAGTTTTATGGCGGGTCTGCTTATTGCTGTTGGTGGAGCACTCGCTACTGTCTGTTCAACTGGATTGGAAAACACCATGGGTCCTGGTTTTAAATCTCTTATCGCCGGGGCAGTATTCCCGGTAGGGTTGATTGCAATCGTTATCACCGGTATGTCACTTTTTACCGGTGATACCATGCTTATACCAATGGCTGTTTTTCAGAAGAAAACAACATGGGGCAGGGTTTTTAATGCGTGGTTCTGGGTCTACATTGGTAACTTTATCGGTTCGCTATTCTGGGCGTATCTGATGGCAGTTGGACCATTCAGCAAGGGTGGAAGTCCCGAGATAACGGTTTTTGGACAGAACGCGATCGGTATAGCACAGGCAAAAACATTACCATATATGGCAGCTGGAGGCATTGGACTCTGGTCAGCTTTTATGAAGGGCATTGGGTGTAACCTTTTAGTGAACCTTGCCATATTACTAGCCATTTCATCCAAAAACATGATAGGAAAGTTCTTTGGAATCTGGTTCCCGATAATGGCATTTGTCTCTTCAGGATTTGAACATAGCGTTGCAAATATGTATTTTATACCGGTAGGTATAATGTTAGGTGCGAAGGTAACATGGGGACAGTTCATTCAGTGGAATTTGATACCAGTAACCCTTGGAAATATTGTGGGCGGGGGTATCTTCATCGGCGCTGTCTACTTTTATTCCTTTAAGAAGGAACTTTCTACTGTATCACCAACATAATCAAATACCCCGGTCTTAAGAAGGCCGGGGTATCCTTTTGTTATTCTATATCTCTTAAGGCTATACGTACTTACCTGCAATGTAGTCGCTTAATTGTTCGATGAGCTTTTCCTGTTCTGAGATTATGGACTTTACCACATCCCCGATAGAAATCAAACCAACGAACTTGTTTTTATCGAAAACAGGCAGGTGTCTTATACGTTTAGCTGTTATGAGCACCATGCACTCTTCAATAGTGTTTTCAGGTTTTACACTGAACATATGTGAGGTCATGATTTCTTGAACGAGGGTATCTTTTGACGATTTCCCTTTCAGAATAACCTTTCTTGCATAATCACGTTCTGAGACGATACCGACAGCCTCTCCCTTTTCCATAACTACTAAAGCCCCTATTTCCTTTTCCCCCATGAGCTTCAGTGCCTCAAACACCGTGGCAGTTGGTGAAATTGACCAGACCTCGCTTTTTTTTGCTTTCAGAATGTCCTTGACGGTCTTCATAATTTACCTCCCTCTCGAAAATTTTTGTCAAAATATTTAATAGTCATTAATAATAGTCATTAATAGTAAATCGGGCGATATGCATATTAAGTAAATAGAATACATAAAAAGATGCTCTCGACGCAAGAATTATTTTTGTTTAGGTAAGCTTCTGTAGACCTTGATCTTCTGGTTACATAAATACCTGTCAGCCAGAGCAGGCATATGTATCCGAAAATAGAGAAGAGGTAGACACCCTTCATTTACTTACTTCTTCTTAAAAAATTCTTCCAATCTCTCTTTAAATTGCTCCTTGCATGCAAGTTCTGAAACGTAGAGCCTCTCTTTGTCAAGATGTTGATCAAGACCAAGGTATGAGGAGTAATTGACAAGATTTTTGAAATACGGAATAGTCTCCATTGGTAGTGCTTTAAGGTCTTTTAGGATCTGTTTTAACTTTTCTTCTAATTCTTCCTCTTCAAATATGAAATTAACAAGGCCAAGCTCCTTTGCCTCAACCATGTTTATATTGCGGGAAAATAGATACAGTTCATTAAACCTTTTTGCCCCTATTAGTCTCGGGAGGAATATGCTTCCTCCGCCATCAGGCGTGAGACCTATCCTTCTATAACCCATGTTCATTACAGTGTTTTTAGTGGCAACCGTTATATCACATGCCAGTGCAAGCCCGATACCTGCCCCCACGGTAACACCTTCTAATACAGCAATGGTAATGGCACCTATGTTTCTTATCATCTTTATGCTTTTATGAAGCATCTCAGCCATTGAATCAATCAATGCCCCTGCATCTTTGCTATTCTTGAATTCAAGTGTATCTCCACCTGCACAAAAAGCCTTTCCAGAGCCTCTGATAATTATTATTTGAGCAGATTCCTTTTCGGCGTTCTGTAAAGCAGCATACAGACTCACAAGAAATTCTGAATTCATTGCATTCTTTTTATCAGGTCTGTTCAGAGTGATTGTGTATACCTCATCTTGATACGATTCCAGTATTACAGCCATTTTTTCCTCCTATAATTGAGCGTAGAGCGCATAGCGTAAAGCGTGGAGTTTTGATTTTACTGAACGCTGAATATTGTTAAATTTCAAAGGAACTTCCTACCGATGCATATGAAAATCTATCCCCGAATTCTTTAAACAGCCTGTATGCTACTGTTAAGCCCGTACAGTGCGAGACACCAATTATCTGTATGTCTATTTGTTTTATTATGTCAATTGTGTAATTCAGTTGTTCTTCCTCAACAAAACCAAGATGTGTTCCACCGATAACCGCATAAAATGTCTCTTTTTTCATTTTTCTAACTATATGCCACAATGTATTTATTATACCGGCATGCGCACAACCGAGCAGCACCACAATACCTTTTTTCGTTGAAAAAATAAGTGCTTGATCATCAGGGATTATGTCTCTTTCAAAAATATCCCCTTTTTTGACATATAATCTCCCGTCACCCTTCTCGAATTCAGTCAACCGTGGAATCTCACCTGTGAGATATATCCCGTTTTCTATCTCCTGAAAATCAGTATTGAATATAAAGTTGGCGCCTTTTGTTTCTAACAAGGGTTTTCTGTGAGGAATTCCTATAAATCTTTTTTCAGTTTTAAGGTCTTCTTTTGAAATTGCGAATTTTTCTTCGAATATTGCAGGGTGTCCATACACATTGATGGGGTTTACCACATCGAGTACATGAACAAGACCTCCGGTATGGTCATAATGACCATGGCTTAAAAATATCTTTTTGACACTACTTAAATCCTTTTTCAAAACCCGGGCGTTATGGAGAATACTGATACCTGAGCCAGTATCGAAAAGGTATGAACCGCTATCTGTCTCGATGTATACAGCAAACCCATGCTCTCCAACAACTGCGAGGTTCCCCACCACATTTTCACAGAGAATTGTAATTTTTAGATGATTTAGCTTGTCCAAAGTTTGTATCCCCTTATGTTAATTGTATCACCTTGTGTTAACAATCTGTTTTTTTATGATTAAACATCTGGGATAAATTTTCAAGATAATTGTTTAGCTAAATACTGAATCAAAGTTTATGTTTATACTTATTTGTAATAGGGAAGGTTCTGTCTTTTCCAAATGACCTTTTTGTGATTTTTATACCTATCGGGGACTGTCTCCTTTTGTATTCACTTTGGTCTACCATACCCATAATCTCTTTCACCAGTCTTGTATCATACCCCATGGCTGACAATTCATCGATAGTTTTATTATCCTCAATGTATGCAGTCAGTATGGGGTCGAGTATTTTGTATGGTGGGAGGGTATCGGTATCTTTCTGGTCTGGTTTCAGTTCAGCCGAAGGGGCTTTTTTAAAAACTCTCTCTGGCATTAACGGATACCTTTCTTTTTTGTTTCTCCACATTGCGAGTTTATACACAAAGGTTTTTGAAACATCTTTAAGGACAGCGAAACCCCCTGCAGTATCGCCATATAACGTTGAATAACCTGTGCCAATTTCAGATTTATTTCCACTATTTAAAACGAGCCAGCCGAATTTGTTCGAAAAGGCCATTAAAATGTTTGCCCTGATACGTGGCTGGATATTTTCTTCAGTAATATCAACGGGTAAGTTTTTAAAATGGGTTTTGAATAGATTCATATATGTTCTGAATAATGGAACTATAGGGATTTTAAAAATTTTTATGTTGAGATTTTTTGCAAGTTGATAGGCATCCTCTTTACTTTCTATTGATGTATACTGTGATGGCATAAAGATACCTGTCACGCTATCTTTGCCGATTGCATCTTTTGCAATCAATGCTACAAGGGAAGAATCGATCCCACCGCTTAAGCCTAATACTACCCTCTTAAAACCATTTTTTCTCACATAATCCTTTACTCCCAGGACAAGTACTTTGTAAATCTCTTCTAATGGTTTAAGCCTTTTCGTTATTTTTTCCTGAACCGCCTTCTTTTTTTGTTTAAGTTGAAAGGAGATATTAATCGTTTTTGTTTTTCTATCAATACTTGCCTTATTTGTTTGTTTATACATTAAATCAGCCACAACAAGGTCTTCTTCAAAAGGTGTACCTCTCGATATAATTTCCCCCTCCTCATTAATAATGAAACTCTCTCCATCAAACACAACCTCATCCTGTCCCCCTACCATATTTACGCAGGCTAAAACAGCATGGTTCTCATAAGCTTTTTGAGAGGCTGATTTTTCCTTTTGTATATTCCCCCCGATATAGTACGGGGATGCATCAATGTTTATGATGAATTTTGTACCGGGATGTGCTTTTAAGTGTAAAATATCATCACCAATAGACACCGAGAAATAGACACCGTCAAGGTTGTATAATGGATAACCTCCACCTTTCTGGAAGTATTTGAATTCGTCGAATATACTACTTCTTATAAAATTGATTTTATGATAGACATCGATCAATTTACCGTTAGAGATAATGGCAGCCCCGTTGTATATATTATCTCGTGCATCGACAAAACCGACAATAGAGGTGATTCCCTTCGTGTGGGGTACAATTTTTTTTAAGCAGATCATATTGTCCTTTAAAAAACTGGTATTTAGTAGAAGGTCTTCAGGCGGATAACCCGTAATTGAAAGCTCTGGAAAAATAACAATATCCGCATTATTTCCCTTTGCTTTTTCTATATATTCGATAATTTTTTCTGTGTTACCTCTTAAATCTCCGACAGTTGGGTTAATCTGTGCAAGAGCAATCCTTAATATCCTCATAATCAATTTTTATCATACTCAATTAAGAAAATATAGGTAAAAGTTATTTATAAAGAACGTGGGCTATTATACCCTCCATGGTGGTGGAAAAACTGGATAATTAAATTCTATCAAAAAGGGTTCATCCCATGTAATGTCATGGAGAAATATTTTCTTTAGCCCCTCTAAGGTTTTAGTCCTTTTTGCCTTGATACCAAAGGCATTGGCAAGCTTTATAAAATCAGGATTTGTTAGCTTCATAGAATCTTTTATTCCATACGTTGTGTTCATATAATCCTCAAGTATGCCAAAACTGTTGTTGTTGTAGACCAGGAATACGACAGGGATATTATATTTTTTTATCGTTGAAAGCTCGCCTATGGTGGGCAAAGCACTTCCATCACCGCATATTGAAAGACACGGCCTGTCAGGTCTCCCTATCTTTGCACCAATGCTTGCAGGAAGGGCATAAAAGATTGGTGATATTCCTCGTGGCATGATAAAAGTATTCTGGTAATAGACTGGAAAGTAATACTCTGCCCAGTAAGAGGGTAAACTCAAATCCCATACTGTTATCGTATCTTCCGGAATAACCTCTCTAATAAGCTCTATGATCTTAAAACCTGTGGATGTTTTTTTAATTGTTGCGTATTCCTTTTTCTGTGTCTTTTTCAGTTCTTTGAGGCTCCATTCAAATCTTCTTCCCTTTAGGGTTTGGTGAAGCCCTTCTAAAGCCTTTTTTATATCTCCTATGATTTTCAGCTTTGTAAAATAATTTTTACCAATCCATTGCTCGTCTATATCAATATGGATGAGTTCCTTTACTTTTACCCCTCTTCGCTTAGCGTCCACATCACGCAGCCGTGTCCCGATTGCTATCACAATATCAGATGATGCGATAATATCCTTTACAATCCCCTTTTGCATGATGCTGCCAAAGGCGTATATGCTATCTTCACGGATTATCCCCTTGCCCCCTGTACTTGTGAGGAAAGGCATTGATGTACCCATACAGATACTATTCAAAATTGGTTTTATGTCTTCGAACATCAGGGATTTTCCACCTATAATTACCGGTTTTTCCTTCCCCCGTAATGCTTCTTCAACCCTGCTTAAATCAGGCTCAATCTCTTGTTGTTCCTCCCCATTAATCTGGAAAGGGGCTTCCTCTTCAAAAAATGTATAGGGGATAGAGATGACTACAGGTCCCCTTCTCTTAGAAAACGCAGTAAGATACGCATCATCAAGGGTTGGGATGAGGTCATTTTTATTTGAGACAAAGAAAGTTTTTTTTGTGAAATGTTTGAAGATATTCTCGGGTTCTTCAAGCTCGTGTAATATACCTTTGCCTGTTTCTTTTCTACCAGTATCAATATGGATGATAAGAAGGGGAACATCATCACCATAGGCTTCCATACACCCTGATACTACGTTACCGAGTCCAGGTCCCGGGGTAACGATGAGTACTCCAACCTTACCAGATGACCTTGCATATCCATCAGCCATAAATGCGATGTTTGACTCGTGTCTACCTATAAAAACATTAATACTGTGTCTTATAAGGCTTTCATTGAGAGGAAGCGTATGGATTCCAGGCAGATGGAAAATGTTGTGAATGCCCTTTCTCTCAAAATAGTGTAATATTGCCTCTTTTCCCACCATAAAAGGACACTTTTCGGAAGTTTAACATAGTAGTACTAAAAGTTAAATAAAATTTTACTTGACAAAAATTTAGTTTTTTTTTAGTTTAATACTATAAACTTCTTGTGAGCGTATATTGTTATGAAATTTGATGAGGCAAGTATAGGGGAAAGGAT
>JAPLKF010000125.1 GCA_026388215.1 Pseudomonadota bacterium
TACATGCGTCTCTTCCCCGAAAGCCTTCAGAAACATGCCACCGGTTATTCTACTAACCTTACCAGTCGCATATATGTACGGGGTGGCTCCTGAAAGGTCGATTATACCGTAGATATTGGCGTATCCACCGAGTGTATTCATCTTTAGCTCAGAAATGTTGAGCTTCCTGTCGCTTAATACCCCCTTTATCTCCAGATTCTCACCGGTTATTTTTGCCAACTGAACATTCTTTGCTCTTATGGATATATCTCCACCCATGTTTGCCATTATACTGTGCTCATTGATTGTAGGAATTCTAAACTCAAATTTATCCTGAAAATCACTGAGGTTGAAACTATCGATATTAAGGGATAAAGAAAAAATAGGGGATTCAAGGCCCTCTATATGGATGGCGCTGTTACCGAGAATGCTTTTGCCATAGGTTAGACCTCTGATGTCTATATTAAATGTTTCACCTTTAAAGTTTGAGGTAAGATTGACATTCCTGAGTGGTTTGGTTATCCATGGCAGTCTTAAAAAGCCGTTGTTAATTTTGATGTAGCCCCTTATGTAAGGTAATTTCTTTACAGGCAGGATAAGATCTCGGAGGGCAATCTTAACCTCTACATCACCTTTGGCCGGTTCATTCTCAAAAAAAAAGAGATTGGCGACCTTTTCTATTCCATAAATATCCATAGCTATATCAAGATCCATTTTTCTGTTGTTCTTTATTTCACCCTTTAAACTTAAGTTTATTGCATCAAGATTGTAAAAAAGATGTCCTATGGATATGTCTTTTTCTTTTGCCAGCACCGCCAGATTGGCTTTACTTTTTATACCTTTATCCTTCTTTATAAAACCCGGGATCTCAAAGTAAAGATCGTCCATGTTTACATCCCCATCCACCTCGATCATTTCATCCTTTTTTTGTATCTTCATGTCCAGCTTAGCCACCCCGGATGTATCAAAGGGGATAGAGACAAAGGGTTTTAAGTGGATTGTATCTAAATTACCCTTTATTAAAAAGCCCATATATTTCTTGTTCCACTTTCCTCTGATGACAATATTGGTCCCATCTTTACTGATTATCAATGGGTCAAATGTAATTTCATCATTTGTGAATCTGTATGAGCCACTTGCAGAAACCGATACCCTCTTCCATTTTACATCTGCGTTTTGTAGTTTTCCTGTTCCAGCTATCCTGTAGTCTTCCTTCTGTTTTCCTTCAAGCTCTATTACCCCGTCAGTTGTCCCGCTTTTAAACCTTAACTCCCCAACATCCAGCATGGATGGGATATCGCTAAGGTTGATTGAAAAGTTGCCTTTGACCTTTGTGTTCTTGCCATGGGCAAAGGGTATGACACCTGTTATGTTGTAAAACCTGCTTGTTTTAAAGAAACCACTCAAATTAGAAATATCCATCTTTTGCTCATCAAAGGATAGTAGCCCTTCCACATTGTTAAAGTACTTCTCCTGATATGCAATACCTACGTTTTTTATTTGAATTTCAGCACTTAAGGGATTTTCTTTTGTATAGATGAGTCTTTTTATTTTGACTTTTCCTTCCTTTATGGAACTCCAAACATCAGAGGACGTTTTTGTAATTTGTTCAAAGTCGATGAAACCCTTTACCTCCTGGATATTGAAAAAATCAGAAGAAAGTTCTAAGGCTATAAGATTGCTCCCCTCTATTTTTAAATCGACCACAAGGGGGGTATTTTTAAAAAGGATGTCCCGTATCTTTATATCTATTATGTCTCCAATCTGCAATAGAGACAGGTTCCCTTTAATTTTTTCTATGAATAAAGGTTTTTTTAAAACCCGTTCCTTCAATTCATAATTAGAAACATCAAAAGGTCCATCCAGTGCGAATTTTTTCTTGGCATAGGTAAATGTGCCATTAATGTTGGCTGTACCCTTTATCTTTGAAGACCATTTTCCTATATCCATATGGGCGATATAGTATTGGCCTTTAATATCTGCCAGTTTATCTTTATATAAGCCTTCACCTGAAACCTTCAAGCTATTAAACAAATCACCATTTTTTATATCTGCTTTGAATGTAAATATTTTTCCTACATTCAGATTTTCTAACTTGATTTCATTGATAATAAATTTTTGCTTGTTATACGTTACGGCACCATTTTTTACTTCCAGAAGCTCTGCAGGAAAGGGAAAATAACGGGCCTTTCCTTTTTCATCTGAGACAGTGAGATCAAAATCAGACATGACCACATCTTTAAAATAGAGACCTTTTGTTAATTTTATAGCAAGTCCCCACCTTTTTATGTTCCCTTCTATATTTCCCTTCATACCAATATCGCCAAGCTCTATAGCTATAACCCCATCTTTATACCCGAATTCAATTTTAGATATCTGTACTTTTCCACCTGTAAATATTTCCAGTGCATAAGAAGTGATGGAAGATAAGTTCGTTAATGTGAGTACGATTGCAAAGGCAAATATAAGAGCCAATATGAGAATTATGTAGATGATTTTTTTCATGAAGGTGTCCTTGCGAGGGCGAAAAACACCACTGCTTTAGCCTTAGCTTTCATAAGAACCCTGGAGGCTTCCTGGGCAGTATATCCAGTAGTAAAAAGGTCATCTACAAGGAGGATTCTTTTTCCTTTTATGCCTGTGTTATTCTTTATTGTAAAAGCCCCTTTTATATTCTTTTTTCTTTCATCCCTGGAGAGGGCGTACTGATCCTTTGTATTTTTAGTCTTATACAGCACTGAATGGTACATTTCCTTATTTGTTATCCTGGAGATTTCTTCACCTATGATAAAGGATTGATTGAACCCTCTTTCTTTCAGCCTTTTTTCCGTTACAGGTATAGGAATAATACAATCAAATCTTTCCGCAAAGGAGAATATCCTTTCTTTCATTAATGAAACTAAGTGCTTGCCTACATCCTTTCTTCCATTGAACTTAAAGGCGTGAACGGCATCCCGGAGTTTGCCCTCAAAATAAAAACCGAAATATCCCTCCTGAAACCCTCTTTTCTCTTCTAAGCATTCACCGCACATGATTCTTTTGCCAATCCATCTTCCGCAAAGGGGACATGTTGATTCTTCTTCTACTATCCGTAACGTATAGGTACAATCCTTACAAAGGATATTCCCCCTTGCGCCACAACCTCCACATTGTAATGGGTATACTATCTCTAATACAGTCTTTAAAAGACTATGCACCGTACTTGTCTAACTTCAATCCATGAGCAAGTGCAAGGGGCATCAACTGCTTACTATATATTGTTCCAATGCTACCATGAATACAGTTCTTTTCATGAAAGGCCATCCCATCCTTTTCACCTGTTTTTGTAATGAGTAGCAATGGGACAGGGTGCCAGCTGTGACCTTTTAAAGGACATGGAGTGGAATGGTCTCCTGTAATTACTAAAACCTGAGGATTGAGGGCATATATGTCGGGGACTATTTTGTCAACAGTTTCTATTGTTTTTACCTTATCCGTGAAATTACCGTCTTCGCCTGCAAGGTCTGTCTCTTTTATGTGGAGAAAGAAGAACTGGTATGAATTGTAGTTGTTTTTAAGTATATTTACCATCTCCTGGTAGTCTTTTGGTTCTTCTTTTACATCCATCCCCAGCACCTTTGCAATACCTCTATACATTGGATATGTTGCTATGGCAAGGGCGCTTAAACGAAACTTAAGGGCAAAAGGAGGTATATCAGGTTTTGTTGAAAAGCCCCTCAGGAGGATTCC
The DNA here is from genome assembly GCA_026388215.1 of Pseudomonadota bacterium. Classification (NCBI taxonomy): domain Bacteria; kingdom Pseudomonadati; phylum Pseudomonadota; species Pseudomonadota bacterium. Next base: position 3,709 of record JAPLKF010000125.1, read on the forward strand.
ATTTGCTACTTTCTCTTCCTTCAAAACATCCATAACCCTTTTCATGAAGGTATTGACTACCCTGGATGCGAATTTTGCATCTTTGGTTTTTGGTGTGGTATTGACGAATGGTCTGTTATCCTTATGAGGATCTGCATCTGCAAGTTTGTCAGAAAGACCCTTCCCTCTGAATATCAGGGCAAACCTATGAGATTTTCCTGGTTTTATAAGGACCTTAACACCTTCTATCTCCGGTATGGTTTCAGCTATTTTTCCACATAGACGTTCAGTTTCTTTTGTTTCTATCCTTCCTGCCCTTCTGTCTATTACTATTCCATCTTTTATCGTACAAAAGTTTGCCCTTGCTGCAAGGTCACCGTCCTTAAGTTCCATATTGAGACCTAAAACTTCAAGGACACCTCTGCCTATCTCGTAGGTGATGGGGTCGTATCCGAAAAGGCTTAGATGGCCAGGCCCACTGCCCGGGGTTATTCCTATATCCACCGGCATGATACGGCCAAGGATACCGGCCTTAGTAGCTAAGTTATCTATGTTTGGTTTTTTTGCAGCTTCCAGAGGGGTAAGATATGAAAATGCCGGATTCTGGATATCTCCAAGGCCATCGAGTATCAGGAAGATAATCTTGTACTCGTTAGTGAGAATCAGGTCATCTATCATTCCTATTCTCCTTCCCAGTCTTCCACTTCGTAAAGCATTCTTAATTCCGCTGAATCAGCATGGAGAAACTCTTCTTTTTTCACATTTATTGTGTTCCAGCTATAGCAATTCTCACAAAAATCTACCCATTCCACCTTTTTACTCTGACAATTACCACAGGAAAAAGGAATGTACACATGTTCAACAGGGAATGCTTTCCTGAATTCCTCTACTGCCTTGTCCATTTGACCTCTATGTATATATGCCTCAGCCATAGCCTTATGAAGCCCTTTGAAATCTGCTCCTTCTGCAATTAAGATGTTTAGCATGTCTATCGCTTCGTCGATCATCTCTAATCTCAAACATAATCTTGCGTAGAGGAATGATATAAGATGATCCTTTGGTGATATATCAAGAATCCTTCTATATATCTTCAATATCACACCTGGATCTCCTCTATCTATATACAGGTCTTCCATTTTTAAAAGAAAGATTACATGGCCTGTCTTTGAGTATCCTCTCCCGTATACCCTGCCGGCCTCGTTTGGCTTACCTGTTTTTTTATGCACTTCAGCAAGGAGTATGTAAGCAGGTATAAATCTCTTATCCTCACCAAGTATCTCCCTTAACTCCTTTATGATGGATTCAAAATTGTTTCTGTTGTTCTTATTAAAGAGTGCCTGTGCCTTTTCATATCTTATGCCTGTAAGTTTTTTCTGTTCATCCTCAGTTTTTATGAACTTCCTTAATCTTTTTTCTACATCATAGGCTTCGTTCCAATCCTTCTTCCATATATAGAAATCTCTCAGAATAGTCAACGCATCTAAGTTTGATTCGTTTATTCTTAATATTTCTTTCAGTTCAGGTTCAATCTTTTGCATGTCTTTTTTTGCACGATAGGCGTTTACCTTCTTTAATAATATGGATTCCTTTTTTCCAATGTTTGTTTCTGCAAGGTCTAAGACCTCAATTGCCTTATCGAACTCTTTCATAGAACTATATAGATCAGAGAGAAATATATAGGGTTCTTCTATATCGGGAGCTCTTCTAATAACCCGATTGATATTTTCTATGGCCTTTTCTCTATCCCCTCTTAAGTCATAGGATTTTGCTTTTTCAAAAAGATCCTTAAACTCTTCCTTTCTCCTTTCCTTTTTCTCTTCTCTCCATCCGCTTAAGGCCTTTTTTAAATCATAGAAAAAGCTCATTATGATCGAGATGATTACCCCTAATACAAAAGACACTACCACGAAGTCTGCAACGCTTGTTTCGTAGTACCTGCCATATCCTATATAGAGCTTCACATTGTCCGGGTTAAGGTGGGAGATATAGAGATACAGAAGAAGAAATAGAAAAAAGAGGAAAAAGAATATTTTATACTTCATCTCGCTATATACCTTTCTCTTCAATTATTCTTTTACAAGTAATACAATACCTTGCTACTGGATTTGCTTCAAGTCTTTTCTCACTTATATTTCCTTCACACTCTTCACATATACCATATGTTTTGTTCGCTATTTTGTCCAGGGCATTATCTATATCCTTCAGGAGGTTCAAATCATTATCACTTATGCTCATAAGTATATCTACGTTGTATGAGTTGCTCGCAGCATCCGCCATATCTTGAATGCCATCCGTTCCAAGGGTATAAGAATCCTCTTTCAGTTTTTTTGCCTTGTTCAGTATATCCCCTCTCATCTTCAGCAGTCTCTTTCTAAAAAAATCAAGCCTTTGTTTCTTCATTTCCCACCCCTGAAATCTTATTTTCTTTATCGATTCTGTACCTCTTTGCTTCTATCCAGAGACTCTCAAGGTCATATAGTTCTCTCAGCGTTTCAAGGAATATATGGACTATAACATTTTGATAGTCTATTATCACCCATCTGCCATCGTTGTAACCTTCTACTGAGTATGGTACTACGCCAATGTCTTTCATATTAGTCTCTACATATTCGGATATTGTCCTCACATGTCGTTCGCTTGTTCCACTTGCTAATAAAAAATAGTCTGCAATATCTGTAAGTCCCATGAGTTCGAGAATCAAAACATCTTTTGCCTTTTTTTCGTCTGCATATGTACCGCATGTTCTTACCTTTTCTTTTGTATCCACTTATGCCCTATACAACCCCCTTTTGTTAATAAATCTTTCCACTGAAGAGGGGACAAGATATTTAATTGACCTATTGTTCTTCAAAGATTCTCTTATTTTAGTTGAAGAGATGTCGAGCTGGGTAATATGGTGGAAATAGAGCCCTTTTTTTGAAATATGTTCAAATGTAAGTTTATCAATTACCCTCACATCATTCTTCACATCAGGAGGGAGTATTCCAATGCCGGGTGTATTCCTGTGGCTTGGTCTGATCATAATTATGAAGTTGGTGTGATAGAATATCTCTTTATAATTATACCATGTATTGATCTCAGAAAAGGCATCAATACCTATGAGGAAGAAAAGGTCCCTGAATTTTTTTTCAAAGAATCTTACCGTATCAATGGAATAGGAAACCCCGCCCCTTTGTATCTCTATTTCAGAAAGTCGTAAGAAATTGTTGCCCCGTATTGCCATTTTCAACATCTTTAACCTTTCATCTGCATTTGTAATTTTTTGATCCCTCTTATGGGGAGGTATATATCCTGGTACAAAATAGACCTTCTCCAGTGAAAAAGACTCCCGCACCTCTTCTGCAACCCTTAAATGTCCAATGTGTACAGGGTCGAATGTTCCACCGAATATCCCTATTGCCATCACAACCTCAACTGTCCGTCGCCAAAGACTATAAATTTTGTGACTGTTAATTCTTCAAGACCCATAGGACCGAAGGCGTGTAGTTTAGTGGTGCTTATCCCCATTTCTGCTCCAAGTCCGATTTGATAACCATCGTTCAGCCTTGTTGATGCATTTACAAGGACTAACGAAGAATTTACCTCTCTTAAGAACCTCCATGCATTGGTATAGTTTGCCGTAATTATAGCCTCTGTATGGTTTGAGCCATATTTCCTTATATGGGCAATGGCCTCATCCATATCTTTTACTATCCTTATAGAAAGGATAAGGTCAAGGTATTCTTCATACCAGTCTCTCTCCTCTGCCCTATCTATACCTTTGAGAATTGCCATTGTTTCTTTGCATCCTTTTAGCTTAACCCCGTGTTTTTTGAACAATTTTGCTATCTCTGGCAAGAAGCTTTCTGCGATAGCTTCATGGACAAGCAGTGTTTCCATAGCATTACATGTTGCAGGTTTCTGGATTTTTGCATTTAAGCATACCTTGTAAGCAATATCCTTTTCTGCCCACTGGTCCACAAAAATATGACATACCCCTTTGTAGTGTTTTAAAACAGGCACACGTGAATGTTCCACCACGTTTTTTATAAGTTCTTCGCCACCCCTTGGTATAATAAGGTCTATACAATCATCCATCTTTAAGAGGTCATATATGTAAGACCTGTCTTTTGTCTCTATGAACTGGGCTATATCTTTTGGCATACCTGTTTTCTGAAGGGCTTCGACAATTAAATTAAAAAGGGCGAGATTTGAATGGTAGGCCTCAGAGCCACCCTTCAGGATTACGCAGTTGCCGCTTTTAAGACATAGGGAAAAGGTTTCTATTGTGACATTCGGACGCGATTCGTATATCACAAGAATCACTCCAATGGGAATCCTCATCCTTCCCACGAGCATTCCATTAGGTCTTTTCCATACCTTTACTATCTCCCCAACAGGGTCGGGAAGGGCCACAACATCTCTGATACTGCCCTTCATCTCACGGATGACCTTTTCATCAACCCTCAGTCTCTCAATTAAGTTTTTTGCAAGACCTGCCTCTTTTGCTTCTTCTATATCCTTTTTATTTTCACGAAAAATGTAGTCCTGTCTTTCCTGGATTAATCCTTTTAGGGCAAGAAGAACCCTGTCTTTTTGTTCTGTTGTTGCATGGGCAAGGGTATTGGAGATTTCCCTCGCTACCTTAGCAAGTCTTTCTGGTTTCACATTACCACCATATTATCCCTGTGTATTACCTCTTCAGCGTATTTATATCCGAGTTTCTTTTCTATATCAATACTTTTTAAGCCCTTTATTTTATTAATATCGGATGAGGAATAATTTGTTATGCCTTTCGCAATAACCTTCCCATTTATATTGTTCATCTCTATACACTCACCTCTTGAGAAATCTCCTTCTATTTTCAGGACGCCAGAGGGCAGGAGGCTTTTCCCATTGTAGATTACAGCACGTTCTGCCCCTTCGTCTACCCATATTTCCCCTCTGACTTTATAGGCAAAGGCTGTCCACCACTTGCTCCTTGCCATTTTTTTTTCTGGAAGGAATATGGTGCCTATATCCTCCTCCTCTATTATTTTCAACACCACATTTTCTATATCTCCCCTTACAACCCTTGTGGGGATGCCGAAATAGCCGGCCTTCTTTGCCGCCTCAATTTTACTCACCATCCCCCCTATGCTCTTTTCACTCCTTGTTCCCCCTGCTATCTTTTCGATTCCTGTATCTACTTTTTTCACAACACTTATCATGTGTGCCCCGGGATACCTTTTAGGGTCCTGTTCGAACAAGCCTTCAACGTCTGAGAGAAGAAGGAGTAAATCTGCGTTGGAAATCTGGGCAATAAGGGCTGAGAGGTTGTCATTGTCTCCAAACCTTATCTCTTTAAATGAGAGTGCATCATTCTCGTTGATTACTGGAACAATATCCATGTTCAGTAACGAATTTATAGTGTTCATGAGATTCAGGCACCTGTTCTTGTTCTTTATGTCTTCATGGGTAAGCAGTATCTGACCCACATTTATTTTTTCTCTTTCAAAGGTTTCCATGTACATCTTCATCAATAGAACCTGACCAAGGGATGCAAGGGCTTGCCTTTTTTCAATCTCTCTTGGCTTCTTTTTCATGTGGAGGAGTTCCATACCACAGGCTATTGCCCCGCTCGAAACAATAACTACGTCAATATTCATGTCCTTGATTTCTCTTACCTGCGCTGCAATGTTTTTTATCATTTTGGTGCTTATCTTTTTTTCTTTGTCTAAAAGCACTGAAGTGCCTATTTTTATTACCAGACGTTTGATGTTAAGCATTTGATATTCTATTCACCCCTTTTTCCTTTAATAGACCCTTAAGCATTTCGATTCCCCATCCTTTCAGGGCACTAACCTTTGTGATCTCCTCCCCCTTTTTGATAAAATACTTTTCCAATTTTTTTAGCTCTGTTTCAGAAGCAAGGTCTATTTTATTTAAAACTAAGACCCTTTTTTTATTGAGCATTTCCTTGTTAAAGGAATAAATTTCATGTCTTAAGGTTTCATAATCTTGATCAATAGATGAAGAAGAAGCATCTAAAATCCATAAGAGCATATGTGTTCTTTCTATATGTTTTAAGAAGGTAAGGCCCAAACCCCTGCCCTTTGAAGCCCCCTCCACAATGCCAGGGATATCGGCAATGACGAATGTCTTTTCACTACCCTGCATTACTCCAAGGGTAGGTGTCAGGGTTGTAAAAGGGTAATCCCCTATTTTAGGTTTTGCATCCGTTAAATGGGATATAAGTGTAGACTTTCCAACATTTGGCAGACCAACGATGCCAATATCAGCAAGGAGCTTGAGCACCAATTTTAGATGTCTTTCTTCCCCTTCTTCTCCATACTCAAACTCTAATGGAGCCCTGTGAGTAGGGGTCGCAAAACGTGTATTGCCTCTTCCACCCCTGCCGCCTTTTGCAGCAGTATATTTTTCATTATCCCTTGTAATGTCGTATAACAGGGTTGAGTTCCCATCATCATACACAATGGTTCCAAGGGGAAGATTGATATATACATCCTTGCCATCCCTGCCTTTTTTGTTTTTTCCGCTACCGTTTTTGCCGTTTTCTGCTCTGTAGATAAGTTTATACTTGAAGTCTAAAAGACTTGTGAGGTCCTTTTTCCCGAATATGACTACGTCCCCTCCCTTTCCTCCGTCACCGCCATCAGGTCCACCTCTGGGAACATATTTCTCTCTCCTGAAACTTGAACAACCATTACCGCCATCGCCTGCTTTGACATATATATTTGCTTCATCAACAAATTTCATTCAACAGGGTATACATTTGCCCTTTTTTTGTTATCTGTCTGCTCAAAGCTTACAACACCATCAATGAGGGCAAACAGGGTCCAATCACGGCCTACCCCCACGTTTTTTCCAGGGTGTATCCTTGTTCCGTGTTGTCTCACAATTATACTACCTGCCTTCACAGCTTGGCCGGCGAATATTTTTACACCGAGCCTCTGGCCGCTGCTATCTCTACCGTTCCTTGAACTTCCGCCTGCTTTTTTATGCGCCATGAGGTGCCTCCAAAAAGATCTTTTCTATCAGTAATTCAGTATAGTGTTGACGATGTCCCATCTTTTTTTTACTATCCTTTCTCCTCTTATACTTGAATACCGTTACCTTTTTTTGCTTGTTCTGTAAAACCACCTTACCGTGAACATAAGCCCCATCTATGTAAGGGTTACCAATAACAATATTATTGCCGTCATTAATGGCTAAAACCTCTCTAATTTGAACCTCTTCCCCTTCACTGTTTGGGAACTTCTCAAGCCTTATTTTCTTCCCTTCCTCGATTTTGTACTGCTTGCCTCCGCTCTCAATAATGGCATACATAGTTCACTCCTATCTTATTTTGAAAAAACTACATATATTATGATGAACGTGACAGAAAAGTCAATAGCGAACTGAACTTTAAAAATATGTGCAAACCGGAGTCAGATTGTTTATAATTTGTTCTATGTGAAACCATTGAAAGACGCCCGGCTGATTTAAATGGTTTACCGGAGGGATAAACAGGATAGCTTTTATGGGTAATAACGATGTGATAAAGTTATTGTGGAAGGGAGGGATGTTATTAGTATCATTGGCCTTTGCGTTTTTTTATTCAGATTTTCTCACAGACCTTTTTACTTATAACCTGTCTTTTTTTAGAGTCTTTCATTTATTTTGGCTTATTGTGGTGTTGATATTGATCAAGCGATTTATTCCACGGTTGAATCCAAAAATTTCTTTGGGGAAGATATATAAGAGAAACTATCTTGAGGCAGGTGAGGATAGTGCTACAAAACGGGAAAGGTTAAAGAATTACATAAGAAAAATGAATACCGGTGCTATACGGACTGCAATATACTGGATAGTGCTGGTAGTAATCATTGGTGTGTTATACAATCTTAAGCATCTTAGTAGACTTGAGTTATTTATTGTAGTGATCTTTTTTATCTTCATGGATCAGTTTTGTATTTCTATCTGGTGCCCTTTTAAGTGGTTAATTAAAAATAAGTGTTGTAATTCATGCAGGATTAACAATTGGGGATACCTGATGGCCTTTTCACCATTAGTCTTTATACCATCGTTCTGGACTTATTCCGTTTTATCTTTATCAATAGTTGCCATTGCTCAGTGGGAATATCTCTTTTATAAGTATCCGGAAAGATTTTATGAATTATACAATGCAAACCTCATGTGCAAAAATTGTAAGGTAAAATGTAAGAAGCTCTTAAGCCATGAGTAGTCAGCTGTCAGCTTAAGCCGAAATCATATATTCAAAAGCTGAAGGCTTAAGAGCTTAACCCCACCTTGCGGGGCTGAAAGCTAATAGCGTATGGCAAAAATCATTTGAATATTATTCTTGGATTGCTTAAAATGGATTGATGGTTCGGGGTTCTGCGTTCGGAGTTCGGGGTTTAATGTCCCTCATTTGTTGGGATTAAAGCTTTCCGCAATTTACATTCCGAAATCCGAAATAAAAACTGGAGGGCAGCGTGGGAGAATTTCATGAGGCAATTATCGTAGGTGGTGGGCCTGCAGGGCTTACGGCTGGCATATATCTTATGAGGGCTGGCGTGGATACACTTCTTATTGAAAAAATGATTTTAGGTGGAGCCCCTGTATATACAGAACGTATTGAAAACTATCCAGGATTTCCTGATAGCATATCAGGTAGAGAGTTGATGAGTAAATTTATTGCCCATGCAAAAGCACAGGGGCTTGTGATGAAGGAATTTTCAGAGGTTGAGAAGATATCACTTAAGGGGGAAAGGTTTATAATCAAGACCCCGGATGGTCAGTTTGAATCTACTGGAGTAATAGTGACAACAGGAACAGAACCGGCGAAAATGAATGTACCTGGCGAGAGCAGGTTTTTGGGAATGGGTGTCTCCTATTGTGCAACGTGCGATGGTGCCTTTTTCAGGGATATGGATGTGGCTGTTATTGGCGGAGGAGATGCTGCTATAGAGGAAGGGCTATCTTTAGCCAATATCGTGAGGAAGGTTTATGTTATCCATAGAAGGGACGCATTGAGGGCTCAGAAGATACTTCAGGACAGGGCTTTTAGGAATAGCAAGATGGAATTTTTGTGGAATAAGAGACCTGTCGAGGTTGGTGGCAAGGACCAGGTTGAATATATTGTGGTTGAAGATACAAAAACCAAAGAACGCTCGAAGGTCGAAGTCAGCGGGGTGTTTGTGTATATAGGTTCAAACCCGAATACTTCTTTTCTCGGGGACCTTGTAGAAAGGGATGACGCTGGATTTGTGCTGACTGACGATAATCTTTTCACCAGAACAAAGGGATTATTTATTGCAGGGGATGCGAGGAAAAAGACCTTGAGGCAGATTTCTACAGCCGTGGGCGATGGAGCCCTTGCGGCAGTCAACCTCGAACGGTATATCCTTGAGAAGAGGTAAACTGTTAGAAGTCAGGAGTCAGGGGTCAGAAGTTAGAAGTTAAAAAACTCCGAACGCCGAACTTTCTAACTATAATTATTCGCTTCAGGAGAAGCAGTGGATATTATTGGTGTCGGTGCATTGAACCTTGATTTTATCTATGAGACAGAAGACTTAAGCTATATAAAGGTAGCCGGTTTAGACATAGAGGAAGGCAAAGAAATTATCGGGAAAGAAGACACCCTTTCTTGTTTAAAGGATAAATTGAACAGATTTGGTGTGTTAAGAAAGGTGAGCCCTGGTGGTTCTGCTTCAAATACATGTCATATGCTTTCTCTCATGGGCTATGAGGTAGGTATGGTAGGCGTCCTCGGGGAAGACAGGGAAGGGGAGTTCTATTTAAAACAGTCCTTTTACGGAAACAAAAGTGGTATTACAAGGAAAGGCAAAACCGGTATGGCATACATAATAAATGCAGCAAACAAAGACCGTTTAATAGTTGTTTTTCCCAATAGTAATAGCGAGATAGATGAAGAAATGGTGAATACAGACTTTGTCGCCCGTGCGAGATGGATTCATATGAGTTCTTTTGTCACGGAGGAGGCGCTTGAAGTCCAGAAGAAAATAAAGACGTCGCTACTTGGCAAAGTATTATTCAGTATAGATCTGGGTGAGATATATGCGAGAATGGGAAATAAACTTTATCCATTGCTCGAGGGGATGGAAATACTTTTTATATCAGAAAAGGAGATTGAGCTGCTCTTCGGAGCAGAGATAAAAAAGGCGGTGAAAAGGGCACTGGATCTTGTAAGGGTGGTTGTTGTGAAAAAGGGGAAGAAGGGTGCCTCTCTATTTTCAAAGGGATATGCACATGATGCAAGGGGAGAATCAGTAAAGGTAATTGACAATACAGGTGCCGGGGATGTGTTAGATGGAGTTTTTTTAGGTCTCTATATGAAGGGGATCGAGCCTTCTATTGCGATTCAGGTTGCAACAAGGGCAGCATCTATAAGTACGAAAGGTTACGGGAGGGATGCGTACCCTGATAGGCAGGGGATAGACTTATTGATAAATCAATGAAGAATTATGAATGAATAATGAAGAATTTTTTAATTCTTAATTCTCCATTTTTAATTTTTAATTGATCCCCGAAAGGGATAGTTAAAAGGGGTCTGGCATGAGGATATGCTGGTTCACAACAGGAAGGGATAAGGACAGGGAGAATGAAAGAGGATACATACATATATAAGAAGGAAAATTGTGACATTGATAGCGTTATAAAGCTGAGTGAAAAGATGAGAAAAGAGGTAAGAGGGCAGGTAGTGGGGAGCCTTGGATGAGACGCCTTTTTATAATTATATTTCTCCTTTTGCCATTTTTTCATTCCCAAGCAGATGAACATGTTGTATTGTATCGTATTGGAGAAAAAGACCCGGTTGCCTGGAATTTATTAAGCAAATATTTTACCAGTAAGGGCTATAACGTAAGTACTTATGAAGGGACTGACAGCCTGGAAAAACATATAGAAAATGTAAATAGAATCAATAAGGGAAAGGGTTCGCTTTTATTAGCTATCGATTTCAACATCGGGGAGACGAACCATGTCCTAATAGCCATAACGGATGCGAAGAAGAGGAAGGGAAACGTCCTTGCAATTGAAGAGGTGCCTGCGATCCATGAGAGTAATTCAAAGGAGCTTGCAACACTTCTTGCATCTTCTTTCAATAGGGGCGTAAAGCAACTCCCCCTGTTCCCACTTTTAGGTGTGGATATGCCGGGTATCTTTTTAAGAATGGAGTGTACAAAAGAAAAGGCAGGGGAGATGTTAAATAAATTGCATGATAGTCTTCAGAAATATTTCAAAAGGGGTATAAAAAGATGAGAGTGAACGGAAGGGCAAATGACAAAATAAGAGAGCTGAAGATTACAAAAAGTTTCCTGAAGTTTCCTGAAGGCTCTGTTCTTGTGGAGATGGGGGAAACCAAGGTAATATGCGGGGTTAGTTTGGAAGAGAAGGTGCCTCCCTTTTTAAAAAACACAGGTAAGGGATGGTTGACGGCTGAATATTCCATGTTACCGAGGTCTACCCATACGAGGTCAATGAGGGAGGCTGTTTCCGGTAGGATTGGGGGGAGGACACACGAGATTCAGAGACTCATAGGCAGGGCATTACGGGCCATTATGAACCTTGATATTATCGGGGAAAGAACAATATGGGTGGACTGTGATGTGATACAGGCTGACGGTGGAACAAGAACTGCAAGTATTACAGGTAGCTACGTAGCGCTTGTAGACGCCTTGTGGAATATGAAGAAGAGAGGCATGATTGAAAAGATACCCCTCAGGGATTCGGTTGCTGCTATCAGTGTTGGTATGGTAAACGGAGAAGTTATCCTTGATCTCTCCTATGAAGAGGATTCTAAGGCTGAGGTGGATATGAATTTTGTGATGACAGGCAGGGGTATGCTCATAGAGGTTCAGGGAACAGCAGAAAAGACACCATTTACAAAAGAGCATTTCGATATTATGTATCAGTATGCATATAGGGGTATAACTGAAATTACAAGGATACAGAAGATAGCCCTCGGTCCGCTTTTCCCGGTATGAGAAGTGTCATTATTGCTACTGAAAATACTGGTAAATTTGAAGAAATAAAGGCGCTTCTTTCTGACGAATTCGATACATTCTATTCATTGAGGTCATTTGAAGAAAAGGTAGTGGTAGAAGAGAATAGCTCCCTTTATATTGAGAATGCCATGAAGAAGGCGAGAAAGATAGGCGACAGGTTTGGTATGCATACTATCGCTGATGATTCAGGTCTTGAGGTAGAGATACTCGGGAGAAGACCTGGGGTATATTCTTCAAGGTACGGCAAAACTGATAAGGAGAGGATTGAAAAGTTACTCTCTGAACTTGAAGGTGTCCCGCAGGAAAAAAGGGGTGCAGTTTTTAAGGCATATCTTGCCTTTTATATGCCGGAAAAGGAGAGGAATTATGTATTTTATGGACAGCTTGCAGGTTATATGGGTTTTGAAAAAAAAGGAATGAGTGGATTTGGATTTGACCCGATTTTTTTTATCCCCCACTTAAGAAAATCTCTCGCTGAACTTACAATGGATGAGAAGAACAGGATGAGTCACAGGGGCAAGGCAGTATGGGCATTAAAAAATTTTCTCAATGCTGATTTTTTTAAAGGTCCCAGAGTTTTAAGCCTGTAATATCATCATGGATTCTTTTTAATTGTTCCCCCTCAAGGGCAATACCGATAATTTCACAGGCAAATATCGAGGTTCCCTCGAGCAGATGGCCACCTTTTGTGGTGCCATCTTTTAAACCAAGGTTTATGTGGCCATGTATCGATATATCCCCATCTACCTCAGAAACATTTCCAATACATGAGATGATTTCTGCTGGTTCATCGATAAACTGGTTTTTGTAAACCTTCTCCTTCTGGTCATAGAAGCCTATGTTTGCTGTTCTTGTAGCCCCTATTGCCATAAAGAAACCCATTTTTATATTGCTGCGCTTGAATGTATCCTTAATGGAGAGGAAGAGGTCGTCGTTATATTTCAAACGTTCAAGGAATATCTTACCTGTATTATAAAACCACATAGTAGTCAGGGATAAGAATAGTCCCAACGAGATTCGAACTCGTGTTTCCGGCGTGAGAGGCCAGCGTCCTGGGCCACTAGACTATGGGACCGTGGGAAGATTGTATCAAAAACTTATCACATTTTCCAGTGAAAAATTACTGATGGACGATCGTTCTCCCGCAACGGCGGGATCACTAAGACGACCGCTTGTTTCACTCGCTAAGACGATGGACGCAGATGCTTTTTTCGCCACTCGTCCCTCGTCCAAGTTCCGCTACAGGCGGCGGAACGGTCGCCCCTCAAGTTTTCCACTATGAGCCTTGCCACTGCCTTTGAGAAGGCAGGAGGGTCTATTGTCTATGGTACTCCAATCACTCAAAACTGTACCCCTTCTCCTTAAAGAGTTTTAAACATATTTCAACCACTTCAGCATCATAAAGGATGCCTCTGTTCTTTGCGATCTCTTCAAGGGCTTTATCAATTCCAAGGGCAGGGCGGTAGGGGCGGTGGGATGCCATGGCCTCAACTGTATCGGCTACCATTAGAATTTTTGCCTCTGTAGTGATATCTTCTTTTGATAGACCCTGGGGATAGCCCGACCCATTTAGTCTTTCGTGGTGCTGGAGGATTGCAGTTGCTAAGGGCCATGGGAATTCTATTTCTTTCAGGATATCATAGCCGGTCTCTGAGTGGGTTTTAATAATGTTAAATTCATAATCACTCAATTTACTCGGTTTACTTAAGATTTCTGCAGGCACAACGATCTTACCGATATCATGGAGAAACCCCATTACCCTGACCCCTTCTATCCTTTCTTGAGAAAAGCCCATTTCAGAAGCGATGGCTGAGGCGAGTTGAGCAACCCTCCTCTGGTGGCCTGCTGTATATGGGTCTCTCATTTCTAAGGTTGTTGCGAGGGCATGTACTGTGCTGCTTAAGGCCTTCTGAAGCTTCTCGTAGCTTACTTTAAGCTTTTCTTCGGCTTCTTTACGCTCTGTAATATCACGGATTATACTCTGGCGAAATCTTTTTCCTTCTATTTCAATAATCCTTGAACTGACCTCCACCGGGAACGTTGTTCCATCCTTTTTTTTGTGTATAGTCTCAAAAACCAGTCCTCCTGTCTCTTCAGCCTTCTTCAACTGCTCATCAAGGAGGGAAAGTGTTTCGGGGGCCAGTATATTTTTTATGTTCAATTGTACAAGTTCATCATGCGTATAACCATATGATGCAACTGCACGTTCGTTTGCATCTAAAATCCTTCCCTTATAGCCCATAAGAAGTATGATATCATTGGCATACTTTGTAAGGTAACCATAGTGCTCAATAAGTACCTTACGTTCAAGCTCCAGCTCGTATTGCTTACGGTAAAATTCCGCACTCTCTTCCCTCCACAGGAAACCAGCACCTACCATGGTAGCGAGACCTAATGCACTGGCAAGCATTATTATAAGCCAGGCCTGTTCACGAATGGGTGCATCAATTTCCGCTATGTCAATCTTGGTAATAAGGAACCATGGGGAACCAGGGATTGGCCACAGCATAGCAAGCACCGGTATACCCCGGTAATCGAGACCCTCAACAATTCCTTCCTTTCCACGTGCAGCCATTGCTGCGGGCAATCGCTTGTTACTGATAGGAAGTCGAAGGGATAGGGCAGTATTTTTCTTATGGCGAAGCTCATTTAAAAACAATACGTCATCCCCTTCACGGCGGATTAATAAGGTTTCTGCCGTTTTACTGAAGGTGAGCAATGACTGGATGAGTGGATAGAGGGACTCATAGGGGTCAATGCGTAGAAGTAGTATCCCTATCGGGGAACCATCTATCCTTTTTTGAGTCCGGTCTTTGGTGCCCGGGGAAAGGATTGGAATAAGTATATCAAGGTAAACATCATTTTTAGATACAGTACGGTGAAAATCAGAAATGACGAACTTCTTTGTGCGCATTGCTTCCAGGGCACTGGCGAGTGCAAGCTTCCCGACATATCTGTCTTCATTATTTGTCCATAACCGTATATTACTCTTTGTGTCGAGCAATATTACATTCTTGTAGGCTCGAGATTCTTGTAAATTCTTCATCCATGAGAGAACTTCTTCCTTCATTTCAGACGAAGACGGGTTTTGCAGAAACTGTTGAACATGATGGGCGATAAGAAGATTATTTTGAATAACCCTTGCATCAGCCACCCTTTCTTTACGCCAGTTTATAATCTGCTCGAGCTTCAGATTCGCAATGGTAATGAGGTCGTTTTGTTTCCCATTTGTTATATATTCTTTCTGGGCATTATAGTAAAAATATCCTGCAGCTCCAATACAGGCAGCTAAAATGAAGAAAAGAATAACGACATGCAAGCGGTGTCTAATATACCTTTGTGTATGCTCATCGCTTATTTTTGTGCGCCCATGCCTATTCAAACTTAAACCCCTTCTCTTTGAGGCCATAGACCAAAAACTTTGGGACTATAGACCCGAAAAAAAGGTCTATTGTTCGGGAGTTCAATAAGCTCCATAGATTACTTTACGATCCAATTGAGATTGACATGATTAATATAATTATATCAGAATTTATTAAGTCAACAAATAGTTAAATAATTTTAAGAGTTTGAGAAAATGAGCTTTTACGCACTTTATTATAAACAATAATCATCATGGATGAACTCACAAAATAAAGAAACCAAAACTATAAAAAAGCATTTATCGAAAATTGTATACATGCTATAATCAAAACCAGCCATGATAAAAGGAATTCCTAAAAAACTCCAGCACATGATTATCACTATAATTGCAATCATACTCATCGGAACCATTGGTTTTAAAGTAATAGGGGGCGAAGATAAGAGCTTTCTTGACGCCCTTTTTATGACAGCAATTACTATCTCTACTGTAGGGTATGGAGATGTAATAGGGCTTGATAATAAGCCTTTCGGAAAATTATTCACCGTGGTGTTCATATTTCTCGGTGCAGGGGCAATGGCTTACCTTTTTACGACACTCGCTGCATATATTATAGAGGGAGAACTAAAGAAGGCATTCAGGAGGAGGACGATGGAGAAACACATAGGAAAGATGAAGAACCATTATATTGTGTGCGGGATCGGCATGGTAGGACTCTATATTGTTCATGAACTCTATCATACAAAAAGACACCAGGTAGCAATCGATATGGATGAGACAAAGTTAGAAGTCCTGAAGGCACACGATCTTAGCATTGATATGATAGTGGGAGATTCAACAGAAAATGAAATTCTTGAGAAGGCTATGATAAAAAAGGCAAGAGGTCTTTTTGCCACGACCAATTCCGATAATGATAATATTGTCATCGTGTTAACTGCAAAAGAGCTTAACCCTTCGCTGAGGATTGTATCTCGTTGTAATGACACAAAGAATGTGGATAAGATAAAAATGGCTGGTGCAGATGCGGTTGTTGCACTGAATTACATAGGTGGATTACGCTTGGCATCAGAGATGATAAGGCCAAATGTGACCTCCTTCCTTGATAAGATGTTGAGGGACAGGGAATCGCCCCTCAGGGTAGAGGAGGTCCACATACCAGACCATTCGCCATACATGGGGAAATCTGTGGAGGAAATAGATTTCAGAAGTATGGGGAACCTGTTGCTCATTGCAGTGAAAAGGGCTGAAGGGGATTGGGTATACAACCCGTATCCCGGGACTATCCTTGAGAAGGATATGAGCCTTATCATATTATCTTCCCCTGAGGAAAGGGAACTTCTCCAGACCCTTGTATCCGCTGAATCGCATAGAAGCAGTGAATAGTGAATAGTGAATGGTGAATAGTTTAAATACAAGATATAGAATTCAGAAGTCAGAATTAAGAATAAAAACAAAATGTTCTGAGTTTTATCATTCTTTATTCTACATTTTAAATTTTTCATTCTGCAGAGGTATTGTTCAGTGAAGATTGCCATATCAGGAAAAGGAGGGGTGGGGAAGACTACCCTTGCAGGCGTGATGGCGAGGATTCTTGGTGATAAAGGATACAGGGTTCTTGCAATAGATGCTGACCCTGACTCCAATCTCGCAAGCGCTATCGGCATAGAGAATGACAGGTTAAAGGCGATTCAACCCCTTGCCCAGATGAAGGAATTCATAGAGGAAAGAACAGGCACAAAAAAAGGGGAATATGGTTCATTCTTTAAGATAAATCCACAGGTTGATGATAT
>JAPLKF010000126.1 GCA_026388215.1 Pseudomonadota bacterium
ATTCACAGGCAATATAAATGAAGCCCATGTGGCCGGCTGTAAATGGTTTATGGAGAACTTCGGATGTCGTATAAAAAAAAGGGGCGATATAGCAATCGTAAGTGCGGGAGGTTTTCCAAAGGATATAAACTTTATTCAGGCACACAAGGCCATTGAACATGCAATGGGGGCAGTAAGAGATAAGGGGACAATTATTGTTGCCGGAAAATGTGAAGATGGTCTTGGAAACGATGATTTCTTAAGGTGGTTTGAATATCCAACAATAGAGGATATGGAGTTCCACGTGAGAAAAAGCGATAAGGTCTATGCCCAGACTGCCTACGCAACAAGGTTGAAAGCAAAAAGTTGCAATATTGTCCTTGTATCAGAACTTGAAGAAAGACAGGTAAAAAGGATGGGTATAACTCCAAAAAAGACAATAAAGGATGCAATAGGTTTAGTAGACAAAAGTAAAGAACAGATATGCTATATAATACCAAACGGGTCAAACACACTCATTTTATAAAGTAGGGAGTAAGCAGTAGGGAGTAGGCGGAAAAAAATAAAATATGAAAACGAGGTAATAAACTATGGAATATTCTAACCCCTGATTACTGATTTATTTCTCTCATTACTTCTTCTGCCTTTGATTTTACCTCTCTTGATCTATCTGTGATGGCAATAATTGAAAGCTTCCTCTTTACATCCTCTTTTTGCCTGTCAGACAAGGCTGGATAAATCTCTTTAAGCTTTTCAATGGTTTGAATAATTATACCCTGTTCCTTTGTATCCAGAATGAGTATCAGTGTTGATGCATCATCCGGTAACCCATAATTTTCAATATATTTTTTTACATTCACCAGAAATCTCTCAGACCCATAAGAACCATGAACCTTTCTGTAGAGTTTATCGTGCTCAACGGTTCCCTTCTTCCCCATAAAGAGCCTGTCCAATGCCTCTTTTACCCTGCCCTCCTGCCACCTATCCTTGGGTCCTTCCTTTTCCCGCCCCTTCTCCTGGGTCTTTTCCTGTCTCCCGTAATGCCTGCTTCTGTCCTTTCTCCTGTCTAAGTCACGCCAGCTTGGTCTTTCATCGTCATAATCGCCCATGATACCCCTTTTCCTACTTCTTTAATATCCCGAATGTTTCTTCAAGACCTACCTTCCACACGCCATCTTCTCTGAACATCTGTAATATTGCAGGCCTCTCAGACCTTTTGTACCTGATAATTACTTCAGCCCTGTCCTTTTTAACCTGACCTATTTCCCACTTGCTCTATATCTTCTCCATAGGTAATACATCCGGGAAGTGATGGAACTATAACAGTATAACCACCCTCTCGTTCGGGTCTAAAAACAATTCTAAATGAAAGTTTTTTTGATTTCATGTGAACTCACCTCCTGAACAGTAATATAGTATAAAGAGAATATGCTGACAAGCGGTTTCTCGGAAGTTGTTTCATCTATTTCGTCTATTTGGTCTATATGGTGGCTAAGGGCGGAGCGCTGAGAGCTGGATGCTGAATGCTGGCTGCTCGACACTAGATACTTGTTGCTGGATACTGATGGCTGATTGCTGCAGCGTAGAGGGCATAGCGCATAGCGTAAAAAAGCTCATAGCTCATGGCTGATAGCTCATAGCAAAATCATAGCAGGGAGTAGGCACGAAGAATCAGCTCATAGTTCATAGCTGATGGCGGACAAGATGAAAGCAATTGTGTTCTAAGTTCAAAATCCAAAGTTATTCACCGCAGATCACACGGATTTGACACATATAAATGCGGATACTTTATTTCTGACCGGATATGGGATAGTGTGGCGCTTCTTTCATCATTTCCTTGACACTATTCATCAAACCGGGAAGGTCATCTTGAATAACTTTCCACACGATTTCCAGATCAACTCCAAAGTATTCATGTATCAACAGATTTCTAAAATCTTTTATATCCTGTTATTCTACGTCAAGATGTTTTTGTTTCACCTCATCGGGAAGTTTTCCTACGGCTTCACCAATAATTTCAAGCTTTCTGATAACTGCCGAGCATGTTTTTCGATCATTACTAAATTTTTCAAAGGACATGCCTTTCGTAAATTCGAGTATATTGCTGCCTGACTCCAGGATATCTGTAAGATATAAGTGAAAATTTCTTTCAGACATAAATTATTTGTTCTTTTATCCTTTCTTTCACTATTGGTTTTAGAGAATGCTCAAAACCCAGGTCTATTTTTCTTGCTGTCTCTTTCTCTAAATGTCTCTTGAGCTGCAGGAAACTATGAATATTTTTCCTGTTTCCTTCTATCTCTACAGCCATATCAATATCGCTTGAAGAAGTGTGTTCCCCTTGCACAAAACTTCCAAAAATTCCGATGCTGGTTACTCCAAACCTGTCGTACAGGTATCCTTTATTCCTCTGTAAATGTTTGATTATATCTTTTAATGATAATTTTTCCATTTTTGTACTCCTTCATACAGTTTACCTTATTCACGCTAATCTGCCAATGATTTTGCTGGGGTTGTTTGGTTGTGTGGGGATCTTTATCCTTTACATAGCTCATAGTTCATAGCTGATAGCTCATAGCTGGCAAGCTAACACGCTGGCAGGCGGGCAAGCTATTAGATGCTGCAAATCCTAAACCGCAATTGGAACCAGAGTATAAATTCTTCCAAATTGCGCTGCAACCCTAACGTCGCCGCGACGAAGCTCTTCCCGAACTTCATCAAGTTTATACGCATCGTCCAATGAAAGATAAGGCGACCAACTTTCATCGCTCTCGATCAGTTCCACATTAACTTCAGCAATGTATTCGCCCTCATGAACGAGTTTAGTATACCCTCTTTTTCTCATACCTTCCTCCTCGTGAAGTCGGCTGACCATCGCTCCGGATCGGGTCTGTATGCGGTTACCAGAACTGCCGGAGAAGACAGGTTCTTGGAAATACCCAACACCACATGTATTGGTTTGCCGAAACGATCAGGCTGCAGAACAAGAACGCATGGTCCCTTGTGGTACTCAGGATACTCTTCTATGTAAATTCCTTCGGGGTCATCTTTCTTAACCTTAACCTTAACCTTAATTGGTGATTCGTTATGTAACTTATCTTTGAGTGTTTCCATTTTTGAGGATTTTTATCTCCAGCTTGAGCTGTTCATATTCCTCGAGTTTTCTTTTCATAAATATCTTCGTCTGTTTTAGTTTTTGTTTCATTCCCTCTGGTGTCAGGATATATATACCCGAGCTTGTTATTTGAATTTTTAAAGTGCTGAGTCTTGATGTATCCTTTCTCCATGAGGGCTCTAATAATGTAGTTTATACTCCCCAGGCTTAAGCCAAGCCTTCTGGATAGCTCCCGCTGGGTAATGGCGCCTTCGGTTGAAAGTTCCCTGAGGGTTTTAAAATGGGATTCGTTCATGGCTCATAGCTGAGAGCTGGGAGCGGAGAACATAAGCTGAGAGCTGAGAGCAAATTTAGCTGAGAGCGAAGGGCTGAGAGCGAAGGGCTGAGGAAGCGGAGGGCAAAGAGTGGAGGGCGAAGGATCTTCTATACAAGACCCTTAGTATATATTTTATTCATTGTGAAAAAATTATCTTGACAAAGAAAATCTCAGTTGTTAAATAAAAGTTACTATGTTCATCTGGCTCTTCCACAGAATCAGTGGTGTCTCCCTCATAATACTCTTCGGAATAAAAATCCTTACCAGTTTCTTCTTATTTACAAAGGACAAAAAACCTGATTGGGCACTGAGTTTACACAGGCAACCTGTTCTTGATGTTCTTATACTTGTATTATTCACCTTTCACAGCATATACGGCTTAAGAACCATTATTATGGATTTTGGATATAGAAAGGAAAAACAGTTATTCTGGTTATCTAACATAATAGCATCTATCATTTCAGCAGCTTTGATATACATATATTTTATTACTTCATAATTATGCTTTATCATGACGTTCTCATTATAGGCGGGGGTCTTGCAGGACCCCGGGCAGCAGTTGGTCTTTGCGATAAATATAATGTAGGACTTTTATCTAAAGTTTATCCAATAAGGTCACATTCAATCGCCGCACAGGGTGGAATAAACGCCGCCCTTGCAAACAATCCTAACGGGAAGGACGACACATGGGAAAAACATGCCTTTGATACTATAAAAGGTAGCGATTATCTCTCAGATCAGCATGCCGTGGAAATCATGTGTAAAGAGGCTATAAAGATCGTGTATGAAATGGAGCATTGGGGATGTCCATTCAGCAGGTTCCCTGATGGTTCGATTGCCCAGAGACCCTTCGGTGGCGCAGGCTATCCAAGGACATGCTATTCAGCTGATTTAACCGGACATGTGTTACTAAATACTCTTAACGAACGGGCTACTGCCAAAGGGGTCAAGTTTTATCCCGAGTGGTTCGTTATAGCGCTTGTTACCGATGGCGGTCAGTGCCATGGTGTCATTGCCTTTGATCTCAAAAACGGTGAAATCGTCCCCATACGTGCAAAGGCAACACTGTTTGCTACAGGTGGGTATGGACGGGTATATTTCTATTCCACAAATGCCCTTATCAATACGGGAAGCGGTATTGGCATCGCCTATAAGGCCGGTGTTCCCTTAAAGGATATGGAATTTGTTCAATTCCATCCAACAACCCTCATAGGTACGAACATCCTTATGACAGAGGCGTGCAGGGGTGAAGGCGGGTATCTTACAAATAAAGACGGCGAGAGGTTCATGAAACGGTATGTACCAAGCGCTATGGAGCTTGCCCCGAGGGATATTGTTTCGAGAAGTATCCAGACAGAGATAGATGAAGGAAGAGGGCTTGAACATCCTTTAGGTAAATATATCAATCTTGATATAAGACACTTAGGGGCACAAAAGATACTTGAAAGGCTCCCCAGCATAAGGAACATATGTATTGACTTCATAGGCATCGATCCGATACTTGAACCAATTCCTATCATGCCCTGCCAGCACTATTCCATGGGTGGAATAGACACAAACGAGAAATGCGAAACTGATATAAAAGGCTTTTACGGTGCAGGGGAATGTGCCTGCGTGAGCGTCCATGGAGCAAACAGGCTTGGTGGTAACTCATTACTTGAAACTATCGCTTTCGGGAAATTGGCATCCTTTGTAATTGATGAGTATCTTCAGAATGGTGAGATAAAATTAGATGAAAGGCTTCTCATGAGCAAGAAAGAAGAGATGGAAAAGAGAATACACAAATTAATACATGAAGGTAATGAGAAACCATACAAGATCCTTGCTGACCTGAGTAAGACAATGAGTGCATATGTAGGCATATTCAGAAAGAAAGAGGAGCTTGAGCAGGCAGTAAAAAATATCGCAGAAGTGAAAGAAAGATATAAAAATGTCCACGTTACTTCCACAAAATTGCACATGAACCATGAACTTATTAATGCAATAGAACTCGAATACATGCTTGAAGTAGCCCATACAATTGCATTAGGGGCATACCTCAGAGAAGAAAGCCGTGGCGCTCATTTCAGGAGGGACTTTAATACAAGGAATGATGCTGACTGGCTCAAACATACAATTGCAAAGATAGGAAAAGATGGTGAACCGGTGATTTCCTCCAAAAAGGTTGTAATAACGAACTATCAACCTATGGAGAGAAAATATTGATTACTGCCAGCGAATATACATTCAAGATTCTCCGGTATGATGTGAAAGAATCTGAAATTGAGCCTTATTTTGAATCATACCGTATAAAGGTAATACCCGGTTTAACAATCCTTGCGGTTCTCCTGCGTATCAGGGACGAAATAGACGGTACCCTTTCATTCAGGTCATCATGCAGGTCTGCTGTATGTGGTTCCTGTGCAATGGTTATAAATGGCAAGATAGACCTTGCCTGCAGAACACAGGTTGCAACTTTCGGGTCAAACACGATCATCCTCGAACCTCTTCCAAATTTCGAAATCATAAAAGATCTTGTGGTGGATATGACACCCTTCTGGAATATGTACGAGAAGGTTAAGCCTTACCTGATAAGAAAAAGCCCTGACCCGGAAAAGGAGATTCAGCAGAGCGAAGAAGAAAGAAAGCGTATTGACCAGTTTGTAAATTGTATCCTCTGTGCATCCTGTTATGGTGCATGTCCTGTATTAGCAAGGGACCCAGAGTATATAGGACCAGCTGCACTGGCAAAGCTTGAACGGTTTGCGCTCGACTCAAGGGATGAAAGGGCAGCAGCCGAGCTTGAAGAAATAAATAACGATAAGGGTGTCTGGGGTTGCGATATGGTTTTAAGATGTATCGATGCATGCCCTAAAGATGTGAGACCTACCGATTCCATAGTTGGTTTAAGAAAGAAGCTTTTGAAATACAAGTTGTTCGGGAAGGGAAAAAGATGAAAATCAACTACTCTCTCATTACGAGGAGAACATTTCTCAATACATTATTCGGCGGATGGCTTCTTACATTCTGTGGCGGAAGCTTCTATGCCCTTTTAAAGTTTGCCTTCCCTACCCTTGGTAAAGAACCTGATTTCGTTGTTCTCAACACAAAGGACTATATCGATATCCCGAGTAATTCTACCAAGCCCTTTCCGTGGGGCGGTGTTCTGGGTCTATTTTTCAAGAAAGATTCCGGTACAATGGTGGCATTGAAAGGGGTATGTACCCACATGGAGTGCAACATCACCTATAAACCGGAAGATAAGAAATTTTACTGCGCCTGTCATCAGGGATGGTTTGATGAGGATGGCAAGAACATAGCAGGGCCACCCCCAAAACCTCTTGAATTTTTTGATGTAAAGGTGGAAGGTGAAAAGTTTATCGTTGCCAAAAAGGGGATAAAGGTTGAACTGCCAAAGGCTTAAGAACTGGTTTGAAGAAAGATATGATTTCGAAGAATTAAAGAGGCTTACTAAGCATAAGCTTGTTCCCACTCATCAATATGAGATCTGGTACTATACGGGTGGCATTACCCTTTTTCTCTTTGGTCTCCAGTTTATTACAGGCATGGTTCTTGCCTTCTATTATATTCCCTATTTTGAACACGCCCATAAGAGTATCATAGAGATTGTCACAAAATTGAATATGGGGTGGTTCTTCCGTTCCCTCCATCACTGGGGTGCACAGCTCGCCATAGTTGTCCTTTTTATCCATGTGTGGAGTACCCTGCTCTTAAAATCCTACAGGAAGCCGAGAGAATTTTTATGGTTTTCTGGCTTCATACTCTTAGGCATATCTATCTTTTTTGGTTTGAGCGGTTATCTATTACTCTGGGATGAAAGGGCCTTTGCGGCAGTCAGGGTAGCAACAGGCGGGGCGGGTAATCTTCCAATCATTGGTAATTTTATCAAGGCCTTCTTACGAGGTGGTATAGATGTAACAGGTGATACCCTCACCCGTTTCTATGCATTCCACGTATCAATTCTTCCACTCATCACGCTCTTTTTAATCGGCGTACACATCCTTCTTGTTCAGTATCACGGAATGAGCGTACCCTTATCCTTAGAAAAGAAGCCACAAAAACAAATCCCCTTTTTCCCGAATCTTTTTTACAAAGACCTTATAATATGGCTTATCGTTCTTGGAATAGTAGTAACCCTTTCTACGCTTTTACCTCCGGAGATCGGGAAAAAGGCAGACCCCCTTGCACCTACCCCTGAAAATATAAAACCAGAGTGGTATTTTCTCTTCCTCTTCCAGACATTAAAGTTATTTCCAGGAGAAATCATGGGGTTGAATGGTGAGATGATTGCTATTATACTTATCTCCTGCGGTATACTGTTCTTTTTTCTTATACCTCTTTTTGATAGAAAATCGAGCCGGGGAGAGAAAAGCTTCCTCTTTACATGGATCGGCATAATCTATTTTGTATATTTCGTTGTTATGACTGTTATTGGCTTTCTGAGTTAGGAGGATACATGAAGAGGATCATTTTCACACTTTCATTAATCTTTACCAACACACTAACCCTCTGGGCTCAGGATAAGATAGAGGTATTTCCTACTGTCCCTTATGACAGGTTTATCATATTCCATACATTGGCCATTTTCTGGATAGCCATCATTGGACTTATTATAATTATCAGGATGAAACTTAAAGAGATTGAAAGAATCCAGAAGATGGGCATAGATAAAGAAGAGAAAGATATTCCTCTCCTTGACTAAATAGCATTAAACTATTATCATTTCAAACGTATGCATCCTTCAATTTTAAGGAACACCCTTGTTTCCGAGTCAAGTATTGAAAAGATTCTCTTATTACCGAGAGAAGATAGTATATATGCCTCCCTTTTAGAAATTTTAACAAAATTTCAGGATATAAAAGACTTTGCAAGTGAGATCCATACTGAAACGAATCTGATAAAACCTGTTCTTAAAAACCTTGGATATGCGTATGAATCAAAACCAAAATTTTTCGAAGAATATGTGAAAAGTCCTGATGTAGCCCTCTTTACCTCAGAAGAAGAAAGAATAAAAGGCTCACGGCTCTGGGGCACCAGTGAATATTATAACAATGTACTCGGTATACTGCTCTTAAAAAGATACGGAAGAAATCTTCAAGAAGGTATAGGTGGTTTTTATTTAGAATTTGAAAACAGGATACCAATCTATCAGATCATTTACCTATTAAAAAAATCAAAGACTCCCTGGGGTATACTCACAAATGGAAAAAACTGGATCCTTGTAAAAAAACCTGTCCTTTTTGAAAAAAGAATCATTGAAATTGACATAGAAACATCCCTTATTGGAGGAAACGAAGAGGCCTTACACCTTTTCTACCAGATTTTTTCGCTTTCCGGATTAAAAACGGTTATTCCAGCTATACTGGAAGAAGAAAGGATAGAGCTAATAGGGTTATTAAAGGAAAAAAAGGACTCAACCCAAAAATCCATCAAGAACTTGAAAAAAAGGGTAGAAATATACCCAAGGATAACGAACGCATTCAGAGAACTCTTTCCAGAAAGCAATCTCCCATTAACAGAAGACTATCTGAGAGAAAAACGTGTTGAACTCATGGAAAAAAACTATACAAAACCAAAGATAATTAATGAATACAATGTGTCAGATATTTCCTCATACCTTTTTAATAAGAGGGAACCGCCAACTGTTTTAAATCTTGAAGAAATAATCCTGCAAAACAAAGACAAGGATTACACCAAAGAGGGCATACTTTCTCAAAAGATACTCGATATGACCCCGGGCTTTGGTAATCTCACTGCTCAACTCCTGGAGAGTTTTGCCTATACATCTTTTACGCTACCCTATAAAGGAAAAAACACCTTTGTTGCAGAATGGGAAGATGAAATTACACTAAAAGGATATATTATTGAGAATCTTCTATACGGTATTGAGAGGTCACATCTGTCCCTTGATATACTGCAAAATATGATGAGTAGCCTCTTCAATTCAAGAGCAAAAAATTACAAATTAGGCAATCCGCTACTCGGGATGTCAATCAAGGATATCACGGATACCCTTGATACAAAAAACCAGATGGGTCTATTCAATAGACACCCCAGAGATATAATCCAGGAGTTTAAAGAAATGTATAAACTTTATTTCTCTCTCTCCGAAAAGATAAAGGAGGATTTAGAGATAAAAAACGAGCTTGAGGTGAAGCTAACAAAATATAGAGAGAGAATAAAAGACATATTGGACATTATAACAACAACATACTTTTACAAAATGGTTGAAAACAAAAGGATTCAGGATATGCTCTTTAGTCTGGATAGTGATGAATCTACATGGGATGTTTTTAGGAAAAAAGACTGGTTTGTTGACGCAAAAAAAATATCTAAAAGAAACGGTTTCTTCCATTTAGAGATTGAATTCCCCTTTCTCCTTAATAATGCATTTGATTTTATATTTATACAGCCTGCCTTAAATTATACATGGGAAGAAGAGCTACCACTTACAGAGGTAACAAAGGCCTATATAAAAAGAGGCATGCCATATTTAAAACAGCAAGGCAAATTGGTCATAATCTTAGAGGATACTCAAGATGTATTGGTACCTGAATTGAAAAAATCAAAGAGGTATGAGATAGAAATCAAGAATGGGCTTGCCATCCTGACGAAAAAAAACAATTAATTTTGAGCTTCACCTTTTCAGATACCAATCAACTGTTTCCAATAAACCATTCTTAATGTCATACGTTGATTCCCAGTGCAGTTCTCTTTTTGCCTTTCTGATATTAAGGGTGCTGGCCCTTATTTCTCCTGGCCTCGCCATACCCCTTTTGGGTTTATCAAAGACCCCGGGAATTGTTTTACCTTTTTTTCTAATGACATCGAGTATCTGTTTGTATAAATCCTGTGTGTATGTCCCTCGACCGGTGCCTATATTAAATATACCCATTTTCTTGCTCTCTGCAGCAGCAATATTTGCACGCGCTATGTCTTTCACATAACAATAATCCCTGACCATACCACGTTTTTCATCCGGAAAATGATAAAGTGCAGGATGCTCACCAGCGAGGAGTTTTTCTGTAAAGATTGCAACAACACCTGCTTCTCCATGGGGGAGCTGTCTCGGTCCATATACATTACTGTACCTTAAAACCATATACTCAAGACCATATTGGTCGTAATAGAACTTTATATATTTCTCACATGCAAATTTTGAGATTGCATAAGGTGATTCAGGCTCCGGGTAATATGCCTCATTGGTGGGTACCTTTTTTGCATCCCCGTAGATTGCACCCCCTGTGGAAGCGAAAATGAATCTCTTAACCCCGTGTTTCCTCGACAATTCAAGAAGCCTTATTGTTCCTTTAATATTAATCTCTGCATCTAAAAACGGGTCCTTTACAGACAATGGAACAGATATCTGTGCAGCATGATGGTTTACAATGTCCGGTTTTTCTTTATAAAAAATATCCCCAATGCCCACATTACAAATGTCTGCTACATAAAGCCTTGCCTTCTTGTTTTTGTTCTCTCTTTTTCCCGAAGAAAGGTCATCCACTATCACAACGTCATAACCCTTATTGATATAAGCATCTACCACATGGGAACCTATAAACCCACAACCACCTGTAACCAACGCTTTCATAACACCTCCACTTAAGGTAATAAATGATTTATAGCACAGATATTGGCGCAGAAAAATAAAAAACACCCGGATATCTAATTTATTATTGACAATATTGGCATTATATCATATATGAAAAATAAGGCGGTGTAGCTCAGATGGTTAGAGCATGCGGCTCATATCCGCAGTGTCCGGGGTTCAATTCCCTGCACCGCCATATTGATAAACTTTTTTAAGCCCTATATTTTATACTCTTGAAAGGAGGTGAAATGAATGACAAAGGCCGAGCTCATAGCAAATGTTGCAGACAACGCTGGTATTAAAAAATCTGTAGCAGAAAAAGCACTAAAATCCTTCATGGATAATATTACAAAGGCTCTAAAACGTGGTGACAAAATTACATTAACCGGTTTTGGTACTTTTACAGTCGTAAAGAGGGCAGCAAGAACAGGAAGAAACCCAAGAACAGGAAAGGAGATAAAGATACTCGCATGCAAAGTCCCGAAATTCAAAGCTGGGAACAAACTGAAAGGAGCAGTAAAATAGACACTTTAACGAGGAAGGGGCTTATGGTAACCCCTTTCCTCGTTTTATTGCTCTTATTCACCTTATATTCCCCCAATTTATCCCTCGGGGTCGAGAAAAAGGTCAAGAAACAACCTGCGCAAAAGGAGACCGTTATAAACGATTCAAATGTGCAGAGTTCATTAAAAAAGGCAGAAGAACAATTAAAAAAAGGAGGAATCGAAGGCCCCTTAAGAATCCTTCTCAATATATATGATTATACAAAAGATGCCTTAAGTACGATTCAGTTTATTAAGACACATTATGAAAGGATTATAAACGAACCTTCAATAGCCCAGAATGAAAAGGAAGAAATCTTAATAAAGCTGAGAAGGATGGAACAACTTATACCAAAATACAATAAGATAAAAGAAACATCAGCCTATCATATCGGCTACATATATACAAAAAAGGGGGATTCAGACAAAGCAAGAAAATATCTATCAGAAGTACTCGAAACAACACCCTTCTCAACCAAGCCCGACTCAACATGGATGAAATCAAAAACACTCCTTCTTGAGATTTTTAAC
The DNA here is from genome assembly GCA_026388215.1 of Pseudomonadota bacterium. Lineage (NCBI taxonomy): Bacteria > Pseudomonadati > Pseudomonadota > Pseudomonadota bacterium. Next base: position 12,075 of record JAPLKF010000126.1, read on the forward strand.
TTAGAAGGCGAATTTTAATTGGAAGAAAAAAGGATAATTGCTAAAGATGTAATAAATTCATTGGGGATAGCCCAATCTGTTAGGAGCACATTTATTGAGGAAACAGATTCCCCCTGGAACGAAAAGGCACTTATAAAAAGGAAAAAGGGCCTTCTGGATGTCAAGTTAACTATCTGGAAAAATACCCTCTTTCTCTATGGCAGAATATACCATTTATTTTTGTACATCTATGATGTTTTAAACCCTAACTTCCAGTACGATCCAAAAATAACACCTGATGAAGATAGAGAACCAAAGATAAGGGATAGATATAATCAAATATGGAGTTTATACGTAGACAGCCGGATAGAAAAGATTGGTATAGAAAATTTCTATGATAAGGCCTTGAGAAAAAACCTCTTTACAGATATAGAAAAGGAGCTTTCGTGGGAAGAAGCTGATGCAATCTTTCAAAAATTATGGGAAAAGGATTCATATACCTATCCTGAGATAATTGATTATGCATATAATCTCAATAAACTCAGAGAAAAAACTGGTATAACAAATCACAAAGCCTTTGAAATAGAGATGAATGAGTTCCTTAGAGAATCCTATGTAAAAAAACATATAGACAAACTATCATCAAACACGTTCAGAGATATAGTGAACGAGCTATTAAACTTTGCAGCTTACCACTGTAAAGATGCCCATATAGAATCCTCTTATTATGGAATCTCCTTTATATACCAGAGAAGGGTATTTGCAGAAATGATTTCTACGAGAAATAACCTTCTATTCCTCACATTGCTTGATGCTCAGTCAAATTTACATGAGACCTATAAAATCACTGAAGGTTCTGATATAGGCGCTATACAAAAGACAATCAAAGACATGTATAATAAGATCTCTTTACCCTCACATTTTTAAAAACAATAAGTGCCTACTGCCTACTTTATTCACTCCCTTCTCAACCTCTTCAGTGCAAGACCAAAGGTATATTCATAGAGATGCAATCCTTTACTCACTGCTACTATGGTGCCACCCTCAACACCAATCTCATGACACATATACTCCTTTAAAAGCTGAATTGCAGCAAGATTTGATGGAAGTCCTGCCCAGAGATCCCAGCTTCTAAAATAAAGGACAAAATGCAGTTTCCCATTCATCAGGCGCGTATCAATTAACCTGAGGCAGGGCGGGTCTTCAAGTCTTATGTCCTGAGGCATACCTACCTCCATAATTGCCTGATTGGTTCCATACTTCTGTTTTTTATATATCTCGATGACCTCCATTACAGGATTCACACCTAATATATACTCTTTCCCGTTTATCAACACCTTTGGATTTGTCAGCCTTTCTCCATATGTATACACCTCATTATCCCCTTTTTTATCCGTCATCAAGTATTGAAGATATTCCTCAACATACTCCATGCTCGTAGGCGCAGGTATTCCAAGTTCTAATGGAATATCAGGAACTAGTGGCCTCGTTCCTGGATATTTTATGTTCAACATCACCAAATCAAACTCTCTTCTTTTATTACCTTCAAAAGAACCTCTTTCTACCACATATTCATGGACACCATCATCTTCAAATATCCTGTAGATACATTGAAACCATGCATCAGGTATATCTCTTGCCTCAATATAAACAGGTTTCATCTTCCCTCCTGCTTTAAATGTTCTATGTTCATTGCCTGCCCTGCAAGCAGATTATAATTTTATCAAATAAATTGAAAAACAGCATTAAAAAGTATTATCTTTATTCAATAAGGAGGTTTTTATGTTTGTGAAACAAATAGAAGTTAGTGGTTTTGCCGTTTTTGCATATATCGTTGCGTGTAAAAAAACAAAAGAAGCCCTTGTCATTGACCCTGCGGCAAATGGTGAAAGGCTGCTGAAAGAGGCCAAAGACAGAGGGTATAATATAAAATATATAGTCAACACACATTCTCATATAGACCATACTATGGGAAACAGAAGGATGAAAGAATTGACAGATGCCGAGATCATCATCCACGAGAAAGAGGCAAATGGCCTCATACATCAATCATCCTACATGATAAACATGTTTGGTGCAGAGCCTTCACCTCCGGCAGACATCACCGTAAGAGAAGGAGATTATATAACAATAGGTGAAACTTCCTTGAAGGTGATCCATACGCCCGGGCATTCACCGGGCAGTATTTCCCTATACCACAAAGGAATGGTATTTACCGGTGACACCCTTTTTGTTGGAGCTGTTGGGAGGACAGACCTTGATGGAGGCTCATGGGAAGTCCTTGTTTCATCTATTCGTAATAAACTTTTCACCCTTCCCGACGAAACAATAGTAGCCCCTGGTCACAATTACGGCGATGCACCAAAAAGCACCATAGGCATGGAAAAGGTATATAACCCTTATGTTGGACTTAAGTCTTCCCATTAAAAGATTCTTCACCTTATTCACCTTATGCATTATCGCAATCCTTCTGTTCTCCTGCCAAACCATACCTGAAGTACCAGAGGTATCGAAAAAAAGGGAGCCAAAAATTGCCCTTGTACTTGGAGGGGGTTCAGCAAAGGGATTTGCCCATGTTGGTGTAATAAGGATACTTGAACAGGAAAAGATACCCATACATATGATAGTCGGAACAAGCGTTGGGAGTCTTATAGGCGGTATATATGCCTCAAATCCTGATAGCTTCCAGCTTGAATGGACAGCCTTTAAAATAGAGAAAAACGATATACTCGACTTCTCTTTAATTTACTCGAAACTCGGTCCGGCGCAGGGCGTAAGGCTTGAAACATTTGTAGAACAAACAGTAAAAGCAAAGAGAATTGAAGATACAAAGATACCATTTTATCCGATAGCCACGGACCTTAACACAGGAGAGACAGTCATATTAGAAAAAGGCTCTCTTGCCAAGGCTATAAGGGCCTCTTCAGCAATCCCTGGTATCTTTGTCCCTGTAACGTTCGGAAATAGAATGCTTGTAGACGGTGGGGTAACTAATAATATTGCGTGCGATGTTGCAAGGAGCAAAGGTGCCGACATAGTGATCGCAGTGAATATCTTGAAGGACATCAAAGATTATCGGATAGATTCTTTGATAGATATAATTGCCCAATCTATAAACATTGCAATGCACGAAGCCAATAAGGCAAAACTGCAATACGCTGATGTAATCATAGAACCGGATACAAAAGGTGTTTCCATGTTTGATTTTACACAGAAGAAAATGTTGGTGGAAGAAGGGATAAAGGCCACCAGGAAGGCAATCCCAAGGATCAAGGAACTGATATCAAACTACCAATAAGAGTTATGGTAAGCGGTAAGCAGTAGGCAGGGTGCAAGCTTTAAAAAAAATGGACAAGGGATAAGAAAAATTGAGGTGTTGAGTATCACATTTATCTTAAAAAAGATTATTACATATATTCTCCTTCCACCAGGTATATTTATCACCTTCTTGATTTTATCTGCCCTTTTCCTGAAAAAAAGGCTTAAATTATTCATTATATTCCTGTCCATTGCCTTGTACATATTTACAATAGAACCTACAAAAGATGCATTTCTAATACCTCTTGAAGATGCATATAAAGTTCCCTCAAAGCTTGAGATAAAGACTTGCGATGCCTATATCGTTCTGGGCGGTGGTGTTCTCGATAATGCACCGGGTATTGATGGGAAAGGAATACTCACAGGAGATGCCTTATACAGGGTAATTGGGGCTTATCAACTGTACCTTATAAATCAAAAGCCAATAATACTCTCAGGTGGAAAGGTCTTTGAAAGAAAGGTTGAATCAGAGGTGGCAAAAAAACAGCTTCTATCATTCGGGGTTAAGGAGAATCATATCATTACAGAATCAATGAGCAAGGATACTTTTGAGAATGCAAAGTATGTGAAAGAGATATGTGATAAAAATAAAATAAACAGAATACTTCTCATTACAAGCGCCTTTCACATGAAAAGGTCCCAGATATTATTCAGTAAGTATTTTAAGGAGATAATCCCCTACCCTACAGGATACAAGACAGCAAGGATAAAATATGACCTTTTCAGCTTTTTACCTGATGCATCAAATATGGCCTGTATTACATTTGCATTAAAAGAATATATGGGGATATTGTTTTACAAAATTATGCCCTGAATCTCTCCACCATCACATCATCAATCTTGTCTCTATGCAGTAGAACCATAAGAAGTCTATCAACCCCGAGAGAAGTACCGGCATAAGAGCCCCTTAACCGGGATAGGGCTTCTAAAAATTCTTTATCTGCTTTAAACGTCTGTTTACCAAGGCCTGCCCTCTCCTTATTGTCCTTCAAAAACCTGTTTCTCTGTTCCTCCTGATTTAAGAGTTCAGTATACCCATTCGCTATCTCCAGTCCATTTATATAAAGTTCAAAACGCTCTACCTTATTAGTACCCTTCTTCTTTGCCATTGTAGACACAGATAAAGGCCAATCTTTAATAAAATAGGGTGCATCTTCCTTTATCCTGCATTCCAATTCCTGTATAAAAAGTTTAAAAAAGAGGTTATTCCAGCTGTCTCTTTCATCAATGCCGGCAAAACCCATCCCTTTCATAGCCATAAAAAGGGCATCTCTATCCAATTTGAATGGATTTATGCCTGTCTTTTCAAGGAAAAGGTGCTCCAACTCATAAATCTTCCAGGGTCTTTTAAAATTTTCCTTTTTGCTTACATAGAGTTTGTCCACGATAAAGGATATAAGCTCAGCTACTTCGTTCATAGCCTGTATGTATGTCCCTTTCATGTACCATTCAAGCATTGTAAACTCTATGCTATGAACCTCCTCTAATTCCTCCCACCTGTAAACCTTACACATCTGAAATATCCTATCATGCCCATTTGCAAGCAGCTTCTTCATGCCCATCTCTGGTGATGTATGAAGGTAAAAGGGTCCTCTATCATCTAAATATACCCTCAGCGGGTCAATATATGGATCTGGCAATGCAGTTTTCATGAGATTAGGGGTTTCTACTTCCAGGTAGTCGCTTCTATAAAAAAACTCCCTTATAGTCTTTAATAAATCGTGTCTGATTCCCAAAATGTCGCTAAATCCCTTGAACCCTTGAACCCTTGAACCCTTGAACCCTGGCTTTCCCATTGTGTTATTGCTTTTTATAATTCAAATAAGTATACTTTGTCAAATGGAGAGATGACCGAGATGGCCGAAGGTGCTCGCCTGCTAAGCGAGTGTACGTGCTAAAACGCGTACCCAGGGTTCAAATCCCTGTCTCTCCGCCACTTTAAAGCAGTGAATAGTGATGAGTGGTGAGTGATGAGTGGTGAGTGATGAGTGGTGAGTAAAAAACTTGAACCTTAAAACCCCTGAATCCTTGAACCCTCGAACCCTTCTTCAAAATACTAAATGAAAACCAAAACCTCCTTTATCAACCTAAACGAAGAGAACCTGTTAAAAACCCTCAAACAAGAAAAAAGGCCCCTTCGATTAAACGAGTTGGAAGAGAACCTCCATCTTACTAAAGAAGATAGGAGGAAACTAAAATCACTTATAAGAAACATGTCAAAAAAAGGTTCAATAATCAAACTTAAAAACAAAAGGGTTGGAATCCCTTACGAGATGAACCTCCAGACAGGGACATTGTGGTGTACAAAGAGTGGTAACGGTTTTGTAATTCCTGATAAGGAAGGCGAAAAAGATATCTTTGTCCCCTTCAGATTCATAAAAAATGCCCTCCACGGTGATAGGGTTATTGTAAGGATAGAGCATAGAGGAAGGCATGTCAGGGAGGGTAAGGTAATAAAGGTGACAGACCGAAAAATGCATACGGTGACAGGATTTATAAAGCCATACAAGGACCTGTTATATCTTTTCCCTGATGACGAGAGGGTCTCGCATCGCTTTATCGTGGAACAACCATTCAAGGAGATAATACTCAAGGAAAACATGCTTGTTGCCTGTAGAATTACCAAATACCCTGAAGAGAGAAAAGACCCTGAGTGCAAAATTATAAAGGTATTTAATGAACTGAATGATACAAAATCCATCTCCCTTTTTGTCACCTACAAATTTGATTTTCCAGCAAGATTTAAAAAGGCCATCAATGCAGATTTAAAACAGATAGGTTTAGATGTTGCTCACAATGGCAGGAAAGACTTGAGAGCAAAGAAATTTGTAACCATAGATGGAGAATTTGCAAAAGACTTTGATGACGCAGTATACGTGGAAAAAACTTACAAAGGCTATACCCTATTTGTTTCCATAGCCGATGTCTCCCACTACGTCAAGATTGACTCCTCACTTGATAGGGAGGCATATGCCAGGGGAACAAGTGTCTACTTTCCAGGAAGTGTAATACCCATGCTGCCAAAAGAACTATCGAATGGTATCTGCAGTTTGAATCCAAACGATGATAGATATGCCGTCACAGTTCAATTAGATTTCAATAGAGATGGGGACTTAGAAAAAACCTCCTTTTATACCTCAACCATAAGAAGTGCGATGAGACTCACTTATAATAAGGTAGAAGACGCTCTGATGAAAGGAGATCAAACTGTTAGGAAAGAAACAAGACCAGTATTACCTGAATTAGAATATATGGGGGAATTGGCAAAGTTATTGAGGGGCAAGAGAGAAAGAAGGGGGAACCTTGACTTTGACCTTCCTGAACCAGAGGTTATATTAGACATAGAAGGGGGCGTGAAGAGCATTCTAAGGGCTGAAAGACTCTTTTCTCACCGGATAATAGAGGAATTTATGATTGCAGCAAATGAAGCAGTGGCAAAATTCATATCGAGTAAAAATATACCCCTCATATACAGGATTCACGAGCATCCCGAACGGGAGAAGTTAATAAATTTTGAAAAGCTCCTGTATGCCCTCAGAATAGAGCATGAAAGGGTTACAAAAAATCCCCTTTCCCTGCAATCCATACTTAGAAAAGTCAGAGAGACTGAATACGAATTCCTGGTTAACCGTGTACTCTTAAGGTCAATGAAACAGGCAAAATATTCTGCTTTCAACAAAGGACACTTTGGCTTAGGATTAGATACATACCTACACTTTACCTCGCCCATCCGGAGATACCCCGACCTCGTATGTCATAGAATTTTAAAAAACATCATCAATGGCGGATACAGATACAACGAAAAAGAACTTGAAAGGATGGCAATTCATCTCTCTGAAAGGGAACGTATTGCAATGGACGCTGAAAGGGAAATAGAGGACAGGATAAGGGTTTTATTCATGAAAGATAGGCTGGGTGAGGTATATGATGGAATAATTTCCCATATTACATCCTACGGTTTCTTTGTTGAACTCTCTGATGTATTTGTAGAAGGTTTAGTCCTTCTTTCAAGCCTCTCAGACGATTATTATGCCTTCCAGGAGGAAAAGTTCAGGCTTATCGGGAGGAGGACAAGAAAGATATATCGCTTAGGGGATAAAGTAAAAATCAGGGTCGTCATGGCAGATGTGGAGAAAAATCAGCTACACTTCGCACTTATTCCAAGATAGCCACTTAGCTATCAGTCCCTCCTCCGGCGGGATCAGCTTTCAGTCTTACTGCGATTACTCAGTGAGCTTACCCTTAATATCAAGGATATCAGACAATATACGCTTGAATAATTCAACCAGATAGGGATCAAAAATTTTGCCACTATTTATCTCAATTTCATTCAATGCCTCTTCAACTGTCCAGGCCTTTTTGTAAGGGCGTTCTGATGTAAGGCTATCAAAGACATCACACAGGCACGTGATCCTGCCGACTATCGGTATTTCCTTCCCTTTCATTCCTCTTGGATAGCCTGATCCATCCCAATGTTCGTGGTGCGTAAAAGCGATAATTTGTGCCGTCTGAATTAACTTTGAGTTTCCACCTGACAGGATTTCTTCGCCAATCTGGACGTGGGTTTGCATTGTTTTCCATTCATCGGGTTCAAGTTTCCCTTTCTTCAGAAGAATTGCATCGACAATACCTATTTTACCGATATCATGCATAGAGCTTGCAAGGCAAAATAAATCACATTCCTCGTCGTTCAGTCCGTATGCCTTCCCTAATAAAGCACAATAATGACTCATGCGTTTTATGTGCATGCCAGTATCATTGTCACGATATTCGGCAGCCCTGCTGAGGTGAAAGACAATTTCTTTCTGTGTATCCCGTAACTCTTGAATTTTCTGTTCTATTGCTCCTCCCATAACATTGAACGCGTTTGAGAGTTTTTGTATTTCTTTAGGTCCTTTGGTTTCATCCAGTCGGTCCTTGAAGTCGCCCGCAGCATAATGCCCTGTCTGTCTTACAAGGTCTAAAATCGGAGAAGTGGTTGATGAAGATATCCACAATATAAAAATCACCATTAGTACTGCAATGATTAAAGAAATAATCCCCAATACATACTGCAAGTTATAGATGGAACGTAAGATTTCATTATAGGGATAAACAATCCCCAGCGTCCATTGGGTCGATTTTATGGGTGTGGTAATAATCCAGGATGCTTTACCCGTGAAGGGGTCTATTTCTGTTGAAGAGCGTATCCCATTTATGGTCATAAGTGCGGACAGCTCTTTAAGCAGTCTATTCTGAAAATCTTTTGCATTATCAGGTGATATTTTTTTTAATAAAAACTCTTTGTCAGGATGGGCGATAATGTAACCTTTGTTGCTCACAAGGAAGGCGTAGCCACCCATATCTACTCTCAGTGATTGTACCTTGTGTACCAGATTATTAAGACTGATATCAACGGTTGCTACGCCAATCTTTCTGTTATTCCTGAAGATCGGTGCAGAATAGGTAACCATGAGGATATTCCCGCCCCCCTCATCATAGTATGGTTCTCCCCATGAACCCTTTCCCGTTTCCATTGGTATTCTGAACCAATCCCATTTTGTGTAGTCATATGAGGAACCCAATGATTTATAGTTAACACCCTTTGTGTTTCGATAATAATAAGGACCATAATATCCAAGCCTGGTTGCTCCCGGTAATAATGATATGGTCGACCCATAAATACCTGGGTTTTTTTCGACATTAGTCTTTATCAAATTTTTTATGAAATTAGCGTCCAGCTCCGGAGCAATTTCAAGTGCATGTGCCATACCATCTGCAATCTTCCGTGAAGATTCAGTAAGGATATCTACTTCATTTGCCAAAGAAAGCGCAGCATAATGTGCTTCATGTCCCATATGCTCAAGAACCGTTTTCTTAGTGATTTTAAGGTTGGCAAATATCAATAAACCGAACAACCAATCTGGGGTCAGGTCTTGAAATATAAGTTTTTTATATCATACGTAACCTTTTTTTTGCAATTTATTCACCACTATTCACTCATCACTTATCACTATTCACTGCTTTTAGGTGGCGGAGGGAGTAGGATTTGAACCCACGGGGCGCGTAAACGCCCAACGGTTTTCAAGACCGCCGCTTTCGGCCACTCAGCCATCCCTCCGGATAGAAACAGTGATTAGTGAT
>JAPLKF010000127.1 GCA_026388215.1 Pseudomonadota bacterium
CGTGCCTTCTTTTCTTTTTCTCCTTGAACTACAACCCTGTCCTCGTTGATATAATAGGTGACTAAGTCCCCTGTGAGCTTGTCAGGGCCAGAAAATACCACAACGTTACCCTTTAAGACTATCTCTCCCTTTTTATTGTCAAACACGGCTTCATTGGATGTAGCAGTACGTTCTTTTTTTACAATCTTCACATTGCCTTTTGCGTGGGCCTTTTCGATTTCGTTTGTTGCTTCATCCATGTAAGCCTCGATGGTGTCCGAAAATATAAACAGGTCCTCCTGTTTTGCAATCACACTTCCTTTGAAAACTACATATTTTTCCTTATCGAAGGCTTCCATGGTATCTGATACTATATCAATGGGTTTCTTTTCATCAATAAAGGAGAGCCCCTTTCCCTTCTCATCCTTCTTCTCATCCCCTTTTTCATCCACCTTCTTATCTTTTTCCTCTTTTTCTACCCGGGCTATTTGAGGTCTTAGCTCAATCTCTCTCCTCTTTCTCTCTTCAGATAGCAGCAAGGGTTTGTCTGCCTTTGCAAGTTTGAGCGTTTTTCTCTCCCTTATTGTAGACCTTGCAAAAATACTTTTTGGATATTCCCTTTTTAGTATATCGGAATAATAGTCGGCCTTTTCCATGTTGTTGAGCTCTCTATTTGACATGCTCAGATAGAAAAGGGCCTTATCTGTTCCTTTTGCCCCGGCGTATTTCCTTAAAAAGTACTCGAGCCTTATGACAGATGCGTTATATTGACTTGTTCTGTAATAGAATTCACCAACGTATAATTCCCTGTCTGCAAGTTTCTGGGCCAATTTTTTCAATCTTTCTTCGGCATCCTTTACGTAGGTGCTTTTGGAAAAACGGTTTTTTAGATACGTATATCTTTCAATTGCCTTTAATGTGTAAGCCTGGTCTCTATCAATCGACAGGGATACCTTTTCGTAGCATTCCCCTAATCTTATTAGTATATAGGGAATATTCTCATCCTCAGGGTGGGTATTAAAAAAATCCTCATATACACCTGATGCTAAAATGTAATCTTTCTTTTCAAAGTAAGCATCGCCAAGTTTTACAGTTGCGACAAAGGCAAATGGATCAAAAGGGTAATTCTCTCTTATTTCGGAGAATTTCTTTATCGCATCATCGTACTTTTTGTTTTTCATGAGATTAACCCCATCGACGTAGAGGTCTCCAGGGTTCCCTACCTTTTTAGGGGCCTTAGAAGCACAGGAAGCAAGGAGCAGACAGGATATAAAAAGTATTATAAACCTTTTCATCGCTTAATTATAACAGAAGGGAGAAATTTATGCTATTCTTATATACTATGGATCTGGAAAAAATAATTCAAAAAGGATTGACAGCCTTCCATATTCCCTTTAATGAAGGGATATTAAAGGAACTTTGTTTCTATACCCTTGAACTCAAAAAGTGGAATGAACATATAAATCTGGTAGGATTGAAGGACCTTGAGCTGATTGTGAGGGAACTCTTATATGATACATTCTTTCTCTACGGGTATGTCAGGGAAAGTAAGACACTGCTGGATATGGGTGCAGGTGCAGGAATCGTTGCGATCCCCCTGAAGATACTGAATGAAAAGATGGATATCTTTTCGGTGGATAAAGGTTTGAAAAAGATCCAGTTCCAGAGACATATAAAAAGAAGAATGCGCCTGAAGGGGCTCACTATTCTTCAGAGCAGAATAGAAGAACTGGAACCAATAGAGGTTGATAGCCTTGCTGTGAAAGGATTTGGAGACATTAAAGGAATTTTGGAAAAGGGTGGAAGGCATATAAGGAAAAATGGCCACGCCTTCATTTTGAAAGGTACGAGGGATGAGCCAATAGATTATCAAGGGTTCGACCTGAAGGATGTGATACCTTACAGATTACCCATGAATGAAAAGGCGTACAGGCTCTTTATCTATAAGAAAATTTGACTGGAACTCTGTTCGTTTATAAAGGCATGAAGAGGGTTTTTAACGTCCGCATAAAAGGTGCACCATGAAGGGATTTTTCAAAAAGGTTTTAGTTGTTAATTTAAGCGCGAGAAGCTTTCACGAGGAAGGTATCCCGGATGAGGTATACAGAAAATTCCTTGGCGGCAAGGGTCTTGGTGTTTATCTGATGCTTGAGAGGAATAAACCAGGGGTAGATGCCCTTTCCCCTGAAAATAATTTCATAATAGGTGTGGGTCCTGTCAATGATACGAAAATCTGGGGGTCGAGCAGGTACGGTGTGTTTACAAAAAGTCCTCTTACAGGTCTTTTTTCTCATTCATACTCGGGGGGGAGAATAGCCGAGCCAATAAGCAGGACTGGTTATGATGCAATAATCCTTGAAGGGGCAAGTTCAGAACCTGTTTTTCTGGTAGTGGGCACAAACGGGGTTGAGTTCCATGATGCAGGGGATATATGGGGTTCTGACACATACCAAACCGAGGATTTCGTGCTAAAGAAAGTAGGTTTGAAGGGCGCAGGGGCACTCGTTATTGGTCCAGCCGGTGAGAATCTGGTCAGATTTGCCAATGTAACCAATAATTACTGGAGGTGTGCAGGAAGAACAGGTGTTGGAGCTGTGCTGGGTTCAAAGAAGGTGAAGGCTATCGTTTTCTATGGGGATCAGAAAAGGGAGGTAGCAGACCCCGAAGCCATAGAAAGGTTTAGTAAAGAATGGCGTGATAAGGTAAAAACCCACCCTTCTTTTAGTTTCTTTAAAAACATCGGTACACCTGGTTTGGTTTCAATTATCAATACATTTGAGGGATTCCCGACCCGTTACTGGCATGAAGGCAGCATGGAAGGTTGGGAGAATATCAGTGCAGAGACATTGCACTCCAATTATTCGGTCAAACCCCATGCATGCCATCGATGCCTTCTGGCATGTGGAAGGTTGACAACCGTGAGGGAAGGGAGGCATAAAGGATTAAAGATTGAGGGCCCTGAATATGAGACTATCTATGCCTTCGGTGGACTCTGTTTGATTGACCGTCTGGATGAAATCATATACCTGAACGATATATGCGACCGCCTTGGGATGGATACGATAACAGGTGGTAACCTTGCAGCCTTTGCGATCGAAGCCTCACAAATGGGGAAGATAAGAGAAAAGATAGAATACGGGGATGTCGATGGTATCGCTAATTTACTCTACAGCATCTCCCGGAGAGAAGGTATAGGAGATGTCCTGGCGGAAGGTATTTCCCATGCAGCAGTTAAATGGGGTCTTGAAGATATCGCGATTCATGTAAAAGGAATGGAGCCAGGGGGATACGATCCGAGAATCTTTAAGGGTATGGGTCTTGCGTACGCCACATCCGACAGAGGGGCCTGTCATTTGCGTTCAACTGTCTTTAGGGCAGAAATCGCCGGAGTAATTCCTCCTGATCAGATTGAGGGCAAGGCAGAAGTTTTTATAGATTATGAGGACAGGCTGACGTTACAGGATTCATTAATTCTATGCAGGTTCTACCGTGACATTTATCTGTGGGATGAATTTGCATATATCATTCAGGCTACAACAGGCATAAAAGTAGAGAAAGAGGACCTTCAGAGGATTGCATCTCATATCCAGAGTGCTACGAGGGCTTTTAATATAAGGGAAGGACTTACAAGGGCTGATGATACGCTCCCACCCCGTTTTTTTGAGGAGGGGATAGGTTCAAAGAAGAGTGTAATAACGAGGGAGCAACTTGAGAGGTTGAAGGACGATTATTATAAGCTCAGGGGATGGGACAAGCGTGGAGTCCCATTTATAAATAACGAATAACGAATAGCGGACAGTTTTCCCAGGGAATGATATTAAATGTAATAAATTTAAAGCTTGACATAGGAAAAATTGTTTTCATATAATAAATCGTTCTAAAGGTATTCATAAACAATTTTTACTCTAAAAACATGGGGTGAAAAATGGAATTGGTTCCCATGGGGTTTTTAAGAAATCTTTAAGGTAAAAAGGGGGGAGTATGAATTCTGTAGTAGTACTAATCTTAGGCTTTATCGTGGCGTTCGTTGGTTATCGTTTTTATGCTAAGTACATAGATACGAAGATTATCAAGTCTGACCCGAAGAGGGTTACTCCAGCCAAGATGTACATGGATGGAGTAGATTTCATGCCAACCAGCAAAAATATCCTTTTTGGATACCAGTTCAAGTCAATAGCAGGGGCAGCTCCGATTATCGGCCCTATTATTGCGATTCAGTGGGGATGGCTCCCTGCA
>JAPLKF010000128.1 GCA_026388215.1 Pseudomonadota bacterium
ATGTCTGAAAATAGTGGAATTATTTTTTCTACAACAGGACTGAAAATCAGGCATTTTTCTAAAGGCACTACCTGACCCGTAAACTTTTTGAATGGGGAGACCCTTTCTCTTAAGCCGATGATTGTATGTCCATCCTTTCTCCCAAAAGCGAGCTCCAGCTTGCTTCTGTAAAAGTACCTATCCGGAGACGGGGCTATTGGGGTAATTTCAACCTTTTCTACATTTATGCTGCCTATCCTCCTGAGTATCTGGAGTAGATGATTTTCTTTGACCTCAAGCTGTTTTTCATATATCAGGCTTTGTAATGTACAGCCCCCACAAAAACCAAAATGAGGACATTTTGCGTGGGTTCTGAACGAAGATGGCTCTTCAATATTGATAATCTCTCCATAGGCGAAACGTTTTTCTTCTCTTGAAATCTTGACCTCAACCTTGTCACCAATAACCGCATCTGGCACAAAAATGACAAAATTATCCCTTCTGGCAACCCCATAGTTGTTTGGGAGAGCAATATCAATTATTTCGACGGAAAATGATGATTTATCCATATATTACCCCGATGAAGAACAATTATATACCCATAAATTTCCTTATCAGATCCTCCCTTTTCATTAGCTTGAGTGCATCTCTGATAAGTCTTCTATTTCCTGGATTACGGTACTGGATCAGTGCCCGGTGCATCTTTCTCTCACGAAATGTCTTTGCTACATAAATCTTCTCTCCGGTAAAAGGATGTTTTTCAATATAATAGATACACCCGGACAGGGTAAGTGGCAAGGGCATAAAATCCTGTATCTGTTCAGGATGGATTTTTCTTCCTATGAGATAGAGTGAAAGTGCCAATGTGTGCTCTAATGCTGAGCCTGGATGAGAACTGATAAAATAGTTAACCAGATACTGGTCTTTATTGAGTTTTTTATTTATTTCTTTAAATTTCCTTACAAATGTTTCATAAACATTAAAATCGGGTTTATTCATAATTCGTAAAACACTGTCCACACTGTGTTCAGGGGCAACCTTCATCTGGCCGCTTATGTGGTATTTACATATATGCTCCAGATAGTCCATGTGTGCCTTTTCTATGAGTAAGTCATATCTGAACCCACTCTCTATAAACATGTGTCTCACCCTGGGTAATGTGAGGATTGTTTTATAGAGTTCTATGCTTTTTCTGTAGCCTAACTTCAGCATTTCACATTTCTTTGGGATAAGGCATTGTTTATCCTGGCAGAACCCCTTTTTGTCCCATAAAGGACATTTTGCCATGTAGAGATTTGCTGTGGGGCCTCCTACATCGGTGATCGTTCCTTTAAAGTCTTTCATTTCAGAGACCAGTTTTGCTTCTTTTATAATAGATTCCTTACTCCTTGACTGAACGATCCTACCTTGGTGCATGGACAGGGAGCAGAAACTGCATTCCCCGCAACATCCCCTGTGGGAGATGATCGAAAATTTTACGGTTTTAAAGCCAGGAACACCACCTTTTTTGTCATAAGCGGGGTGCCAGCCCCTCATATAGGGAAGTTCATAGATGTTATCCAGCTCGTGTGTTGTGAGGGGAATTTGAGGAGGAAACTGAATAACAGATCTTGTATCGTGTTTCTGCACCAATGTCTTTCCTTTTAAAGGGTCCTGGTTGAGATATATCGATTTGAAGGCCTCGTTAAATTTTTCTTTGTCTTTTTTTACCTCGTCATAGGAAGGGATTTCTATATAATCCTTCAGGAATACTATATCCTTTCTGACAATTGCAGTTCCCCTTATTCCAGCGAGATCAATGCCCTGTTTTAGTCTTCTTGTAATTTCCACAATCTGTTTTTCCCCCATCCCGTAAACCAGTATATCCGCTCTTGAATCTAAAAGGATGGATTTCCTTACACCATTATCCCACCAGTCGTAATGGGCGAACCTCCGGAGGCTTGCTTCAATACCGCCTATCACGATGCATACATCATTAAATGCCTCCCTTACCCGATTTGCATATACAATAATTGCCCTGTCAGGACGAAGTCCTGGCTTCCCGTCTGGTGAATAATCATCCCGTCTTCTCGGCTTTTTATGAGCAGTGTAGTTTGCTACCATGGAATCTAAATTTCCAGCTGTTATTCCAAAAAACAGGTGCGGTTTCCCCAATTGAATAAAATCATTGATACTTGTCCAATCAGGCTGAGAGATAATCCCCACCCTGTAATGGGCATTTTCCAGTACCCTTCCTATTATAGCGGTTCCGTATGAGGGATGGTCCACATATGCATCTCCTGTAACGAGGATAACATCTAAATAATCCCATCCCCTTCTTTCTAAATCCTTTTTTGTAAAGGGTAAAAAATCCATTATAGTAATTTCATTTTATCAGAATATTGTGAGAAAGGGGTAAAACAAAAGTAAATGGTTTTTTTTACTCAGAGAATATCTGGGCTGAGAATATATATATATTTGTCCCTTTTTCCTTCCATGTATTTGGAGATAATCCTGCTTTAAGACAGGTCTGCCTTAAAAATTCTTCCCTGTTCCACATATAAGAAGTGGCAACCTGAGGTAAAAGAAGACCAGAGTAATTTCCCCTGCTGATATATAAACCATGTTTTCCCACTTCAATTTCGTTTACGTTAGTGACTAATTTTAATGGGCTGAGTACGGATATCTCGATATGGATATTTTTTAATTCTTCACCGGATACGGGAGGAAAACGCATGTCCCTCGTTGAAGCGGCTATAGTCATATCTGAAACTGCTTTATACAGTGGTGCGATAGGCGCTATATAACCAACACAGCCTCTCAACTCCCCGTTTTTTGTGAGTGTGACGAAGGCACCCCTTTTTCCCAATAGTTTTTTATCTTTTATCTCAAACTGGAGAATATCTCCTTTTGAAATATATTCCTCCAACGTCTTACGGGCAATCGTGAGTAATATGTTTTGTTCTTTTTTATTGAGTCCATGGTCATTCTCGGGATAGGAAAAGGCAATAGCTCCATATCCGACCACCCTGTTTTTATCCATTGTGACATCTCCGGAATTTGCGTAGTTCAGAATTTTCACTTCAGCACCAAGTTTCTTTGCGATCATCATGAGTACAATTACCCCCTGGGAACCGCATAGTTCACACTGTCCTTTATTTAAATCAACAGCCAGTTTTTCTATGTTCAATTCTTCGATATCTTTTAGTGCAAGGTTATCCATTTGGTAGGCCTTATTATACGAATGGAAGTGAGACATATCTGAAGAGGCTACGATAAGAACGCCTTTTGGGTTTTGCTTTAATATAGTAAAAAGTGCTTCAGAAAGTGTTTTATAATCATTTTCATCTAAATTTCCTATAACCAGCGGGACGATTTTAAAGCTTTTGAGGGTTTTTTGCAGAAATGGTAGCTGGACTTCAAGGGAATGTTCGCGTTCGAAGGCAGGGGAGAAAGGTTTGATGGATTTGCATTTTTCAGTAAGTATGCGCCCAATATCCTGATCGATTTGCACATTCCCAAAAGGGGTTTCCCATAAGCCTGAAGGATAGATTGAAATTCCCATAAAGGGTATCTGGTGGCTTGAGCCAAGAAGTATTACTGTTTTATATTCTTTTCCCCTTAGCTGGCAATATACAGATGATGCAACCCTTCCTGAATACTCATAACCTGCATGAGGGACAATTATGCCGATAATATGGCCGGGCAATTTTTCACCTTTGCTTTCTGCCTCTTTTAAATAGCCATCTATTGTCTTATTCAGGATATTTTTGTCCGCAGGATAAAAAGAACCTGCAAAAACTGGTTTACGGATTTTCAACTGTGTCTCCTGAGCCTGGCTCAGGCCTGATAAAACAAGCATGAGAATGAGACATAGAACGATGCGTACTGGTTTATAAACTGAACATTGAACACTGAACACCGGACACTGCTTTAAATCGCCCATATACCCCCTATCTTTTCCCCACAGAATTTGCATTTCCCGTTTTTCAGGTTGTTCTCTAACATGTTGTATCCAGCCCTTCTAATCAAGGTCTTTTTGCATTTAGGGCAATAGGTGTTTTCTCCAGGATGACCAGGGACATTTCCAATATATGGATAATGTAACCCTGTTTTTAAGGCGATTTCCCTTGCCTTCTCAAGAATACTTACCGATGTGGGTGGGATACTGGTCATTTTATACATCGGAAAAAAACGGGAAAAATGGACTGGCACATCAGCACCAACATCTTTCTTTATCCATTCGCACATATTTGTAATCATCTTTGTATCATCGTTGTGCCCTGGAATAATGAGGTTTGTGATTTCAACCCATACCCCTGACCTTTTGAGTGTTTTTATGGTTTCTATTACTGGTTCAAGCTCTGCCTCGCATAGTTTATTATAAAAGGCTGAGCTGAATCCCTTAAGGTCAATGTTTGCTGCATCCAGATATTTTGAGAGTTCTTTTAATGGTTCTTGATTGATATACCCGTTTGAATGACAGACATTTAAGATTCCCTTGCTGCGGGCAATCTTTGCTGTTTCAAACATATATTCGTAAAAGTTTGTTGGTTCTGTATAGGTGTAGGCAATGCTTTTACATTCGTTTGTTCTTGCCATTGATACGATTTTTTCCGGTGGGCTGAAGCTGTTCATTGTTTCCAGTGGAGAAACCTGAGAAATCTGCCAGTTCTGGCAGAACTTACATCTCAGATTACAGCCGGCACTGGCGATAGAGAAGCTTAAGCTTTTTGGAAGGACATTAAAGAAAGGTTTTTTTTCTATAGGATCGATATGAACAGCACAGGGTGAAGCAAACCCGAGGGAATAGAGTTTTCCCTTTATGTTCTTTCTTGCTCGACAAAAGCCTGATTCACCATCTGACAGTGTGCATCCCCTTGGGCATAACAGGCACCATACGGTGTTCTTCTTTTCATCAAGCTTTTGATAGTAAAGGGCTTCTTTCAGCGATGGGCTGTTCTTTGAAGTGAGTTCTTTTGCTTCAAGTTTTAAGGCTAAAGGGGTCAAACAAACTATCTTTATGAAATCTCTTCTGCTTATCATAAAAACCTGAAAGAATTATACTACTTTTTGGGAAAAGTCAATAATAGCAAAAGGCTACTGATTTTAAGGATTGCAAGCATAATACACCCCGCTAATATGCCCAATATCGGGAGGAGTATAAGCCCGCCGATGACACCTCCAATCCATCCGCCAAAGAGGTCAACACTGTATAACAGGCCAACGGTCTTTCCTATGGAATCTCCGTTATTGGGATTTAAGACCCCTGACTGCCTCAGATAAATCCTGTTTGCAATGGGGAATTCTATTCCTGTTAATAAGCCAGAAATGAATAGAAGAAACAGAAAAAGGATGTGTATAGAGATAGTTTTGGAAGAAGATATAACATCAAGGTAATAAAAGAGCAGGAAAAGGGAAAAAGAAAAGACAGTTATTGCTATTTCTATCCCCTTGAATAGTGTAAGTTCTCTACGGATATGTCCGAAACAAGAGGTAATTACCAGACTTCCAATTGCCATGCCTCCCATAAAGGTGGTAATAAGAAGCCCAATTTCATAGAACACATAACCATAGAATATCTGAAAACTGAGAAGGAGGATTAGTTCAAAAATCATTGCGGTGAAACCCGTGGTTGCAATAGCAAAAGGAATGCTGATTTTTTTATATTTTCTCTGGAGCAAAAGTAAGGCACCAAAGATGATGATTATGAAGATAATTATCGATGATAGGTTTATTTTTTTTGCCCAATTAAAAACTGTCTTTAATGAAGGTGAAAAAAGGAG
>JAPLKF010000129.1 GCA_026388215.1 Pseudomonadota bacterium
ATATATAATGCTCGCAGGCTATTCCTTCGGTGCATGGATAGCGAGCAAGGCAGCTACCAAAGTGGACAATATAAGTGGATTATTTATTGTAGCCTATCCTTTTTCCTTCTATAAGGTAGATCCTTTGAAATCATTTAAGGGAAAAATGTACTTCGTAGGCGGAACTATTGACGATATATCCCCCATGAACAACCTTTTAGAGTTCTATAAAAACCTTCCAATCATATACAAAAATCTCAAGATTATCCCGACAGACCATTTCTACTCGGGGAAAGAACAGGAAATCGCAGAATTCATAAAAGAGAATATGGATGTAAATCTGTAATAAGGTCTATCCAGTCTGTTCCGTCTATTCCGTCTTTCTTGTCAATTTAGTCATGACCAGATAGACCAAAGAGACGACAGAAGCTAAATAGACTTGTTGTATCGCCGGAAGAGCCTTGCGGCACCTTCATGCCGGGAATCGTTTCCTGAGAGCGACATCGAGTATTTCTTGGGGCCCTACCTTCTGCGGTTACCCACCGGAGTGGAAACGATATTTGTACAACCCGAAAAGCGTGGTGACGCCTACCCTCCCTGCGTATGCAGTTCTTCCGCAACCTTTTCCGCGAGGAACATCTTGAGCAGAGACTGATATGGAATATCCCGTTTGTTTGCAAGGTATTTCAAGTGTTCAATTAGCGATTCCGGTAGCCTGATAGAAATATTTTTGGTCGACGGTTTCAGGTTTGGGAAAAACACCTTTTTGGCGCTTGAATAGTCTACATAGTCGGTAAAGTCCTGTTTTGCCCAAAATTCAAACTCTTCCTGTTCGTTCTTAAATTTCGGTATTTTTTTCAGCCGCTTCATAGGTCTTCCTTTCCTTTTTGTTCATGTCCCGTGCAAAGATTACCCTGATTTTCTTACTCCTTATAGTGAAAACAATGAACAACATTCTGCCCGCATCGGTTCTTCCAAACACGTAGTATCGCTCCTCCTCTCCCGAATGCATAGCGTCGCTTTTCACAACAAGAGGGCTATTAAAGAACACTTCTTCACACTCGACATGGCTTACTCTGTGTCTTTCCCAATTTTTGAGTATGTTCCCTTTGTCCCACTGAAAACCTTCTATAATCGATAAAGGGTCATCTTTAGTCGCCATATTGTATATGATGAGTATATACACTACATGCAATTCCGTCAATATATTTTTGCATGGCAAGAAGAATAGATTTTTGCTCTCACGCATCTACGCATCCGCCCGTTTACACATCTCTTGTCTATTTAGTCATGACTGAATAGACAAGAAAGACTAAATAGACGGAACAGACCAGATAGACTGTCATCAGGCGCCTTGCTACCATTATTCTTGCATAGATAGCCTCTTTATGCTAATTTGAATAACAAGCAGCCAGCCATTAGCAGTGAGCTTTCGGCCTTCTAAAGTCTGGATTTATAAGCTCTGAATTGAAAAAGCTGACCACTGATAGCTGATAGCTTAATTTAATAAACAAAGGACAGGCAACATAAAATGGACTATAAGGATACATTGAATCTCCCGAAAACACCTTTTCCTATGAAAGGAAATTTGTCCACCAAGGAACAGGAGATATTAAAATTATGGGAAGAAATCAAGCTATACGACAAACTCACCCAGGGCAAGGACGGACGTCCTGCATTTATCCTCCACGATGGTCCTCCTTATGCAAATGGTAATATACATCTCGGGACAGCACTAAATAAAATATTGAAGGATATTATTGTTAAATCAAAATTTATGTCTGGTCACAGAGCAGATTATGTACCAGGATGGGACTGTCACGGATTGCCCATAGAACACCAAATCGAAAAAGAAATAAAAGAAAAAAAGGTCTCATTGACAAAAATAGAGACGAGACATCGATGCAGGGCATATGCTGAAAGGTTTATTGATATACAACGGGCAGAATTTAAAAGACTTGGCTGCATTGGAGATTGGGAACATCCATATATCACGATGGACTACAGCTATCAGGCATCGATTATTGAGCAAATCCAGAAATTCTTTGAAAGAGGAGAGGTTTACAGAAAGAAAAAACCTGTCCACTGGTGTATAAGCTGTTTGACAGCCCTTGCCGAGGCAGAGATTGAATATGAAACAAAACGATCAAGCTCCATATACGTAAAATTTCCATTCACTCAAGAAAGGAAGGGAATTTTTGACCATTATCCGGAAAAACCCATATTCATGCTTATATGGACAACAACACCATGGACACTTCCAGCAAACCTTGCTATCGCCATTAATCCTGAATTTACTTATGTATCATTCGAGACAAAAGATGAGATATACATCGTTTTAAAAGATCTGCTTGAAGATATCACAAAAAGGGCAGACATAAACGATTATAAGGTTATAGAAGAAATAACACCCGAAGAGCTTAAGGGCATAAAATTTAAACATCCTTTTATCGACAGGGACTCTGTTGTTGTATTTGCAGATTACGTGGCAAAAGATGTAGGTACAGGAGCTGTTCATACAGCCCCTGGCCATGGTGAAGAAGACTATGAAACAGGGATTGAATACGGACTCGATGTGTATTCACCGGTAAATGAAAAGGGTGAATTCTTTGAAGAAGTTGAATTTTTTAAGGGCATGAACCTGTTTGACAGTGATCAGTATATCATAAAAAAACTCGAAGAGCTTGGACTACTTCTCCATAAAGAAGAGATTGAGCACTCTTATCCTCACTGCTGGCGGTGTAAAAAACCGGTAATCTTCAGGGCAACAGAACAATGGTTTATATCACTTGATAAAAACGGCTTAAGGCAGAAGGCGCTTGATGGTATAGACAGGGTTAGATGGATACCCTCATGGGGAAGAGACAGAATCTATAATATGCTCCTTGTAAGGCCGGACTGGTGTATTTCACGGCAGAGGACATGGGGGATCCCTATTACGATTTTCTACTGCAAAAGGTGCAGAGAACCATACTGGAGTGAAGAAACATTTCAGAACGTGATAAATGCAGTAAAAGAGAATGGGGCAGATATATGGTTTGAAAAAGAACCATCATATTTTTTAACAAAAGGTACTACGTGCAAACATTGCGGCAACGATACGTTCGTAAAAGAAGAAGATATTCTTGATGTCTGGTTCGACTCCGGTGTGAGCTGGGCAGCAGTATGCAAGCAAAGAAAGGAACTCAAATTCCCTGCTGATATGTATCTCGAAGGGAGCGACCAGCATAGAGGATGGTTTCATAGCTCTCTCTTAACATCAGTGGGAAATGAAGGGTGTGCTCCTTATCTATCTGTGCTTACCCACGGCTTTGTTGTTGATGGTACGGGGAGGAAGATGTCAAAGTCCCTGGGCAACATTATATCCCCTGAAGAAATTATCGAAAAATATGGTGCAGAGATTCTAAGGCTATGGGTTACTTATGAAGATTACAGGGACGATATAAAAATATCAAAGGACATCATTAATAGACTTGTAGAGACTTACAGAAGAATAAGAAACACACTCCGGTTTCTCCACGCCAATATACATGATGATTTTGACCCTGAAAAGGATATGGTGTCCTATGAAAAACTATCCTACCTCGATAAGTGGCTACTCTCAAGATTACAGAGGCTCATTGAAAGGGTTACAGAGGCATTTAATAATTATGCTTTTCATGTAATATACCATAGCATCCATAACTTCTGTACCGTAGACTTAAGCGCATTATATCTTGACATTGTAAAAGACAGGATATATGTAGAAAACAAAAATTCGGTGAAAAGAAGGGCATCCCAGACTGTAATATTCGAAACCCTTATCTCACTTCTCAAGCTCATAGCACCGGTATTATCTTCTACTTCTGAGGAGATGTGGTCTTATTTAAAGAGATTTGTCAAAGAAGAGAGCGTTCTCCTCACAACCTTCCCTTCCCCAAAAAAAGAAATGATAAATATGGAAATCGAAGATGAATGGGAAAGGGTTTGGAAAATAAGAGAAATTGCGAATAAAAATATTGAGGAAAAGAGGGTTGCAAAGGTAATTGGCCATTCTCTCGATGCAAAGATTATTGTAAAAGTTCCTGAAAATGACTACCTTTTATTAAAAAAATTAGGTGACGAACTTAAAGACGTTTTTATTGTGTCACAGATAGAGCTACAAATGGGGAATGAAATGGAGATAACCATATTAAAGGCAGACGGCGAAAAATGCGAAAGATGTTGGCAATACGCAACTAATATTAAAAAGACAGGGCAATTCCCCAACGTATGTGAAAGATGCGAAGATATCTTGTCTTCCTTATAGCCCCCATTATCTTTTTTCTTGATAGATGGGTAAAACTAATTATTGTTGAAAAATTAACCTACCTGGAAAGTATTAAACTTACACCATTTTTTTCCATTGTCCACGCAAGAAATTATGGAGGCGTTTTTGGATTCCTTTCTCAATACCAATTCGCCAAATACATCTTTACAATTTTCCCTTTGCTCATTATAGCCGTGCTCATATATATTATTCTAACACATAAATTTGTATTTCCAAAAACGCTTTCTTTATTATGCATACTCTCCGGAGCGATAGGAAATATATACGATAGGATATCCTATGGTTACGTAATAGATTTTTTAGATGCATACTATAAGGGCTATCACTGGCCTGCATTTAATGTTGCTGATATCTCTATCACCTTTGGAATCTGTTTATGGCTTTATGTAGAACTGATCAACTCAATTAAGGGGAGTAAAAAGATGGGTGACCGTCCATAGTGTATACGAAAGGGTAAGACAAGATGGAAGATGAAATACTGGAAGAAGAAAAAAAGCTCAGAAGGTTAAGATTTATTGTAGACTTTGCGCTGGAATATATCAGAACACAGAATATTACCCATAATGAAGCGCTTACAGTTGTGGAAGGGGTAAAAAAACATGCCTTGAAGTTATTTCCAAAAAAAGAAGAAGCCTTTGATATTATTTATACACCAAAATTTAAAAGATTGTTAAACGAAAAGTTCAAAAGATCATAGAAATAAGCTACTGGCTGTCAGCTTTTGATGAAGGGTTCAAGGGTTAAGGTTAAACATATACTACATCAATTGATGAATCTGTAACCCGCTCAAGGCCGTTCTTTTTTACAATAAAATCTACCTCAATGCCTGTTGCTCCCTTACCAGGGATGATAAATTTTGGCTCAAAGGCGAACACCATACCCTCTTCAAGGATTACACTATGCCTCGGGGTGATAACCGGGAGTTCATTTATCTCAAGACCAAGTCCGTGGCCTATAAAACCTACCTTCCCCTCCCCATAACCCATAAAATACTCTTCCAGTTTCGCTTTTTGCACAATGTGTAATGCCCTGTTGAATATCTCTGTACCATTCGTTCCCTCTTTGGCATGACCCAGGGTGTCTTCAATAATCTCTTTTGCAACATTGTACGCTTTTTTGAAGATTCCTTTTAATTCTCCCACGACAAATACCCTTGTCTCATCTGTTATGTAGCCGTTATATCCGCCTCCATAATCAATAAGAACAGGGATATCCCTTCTAATCTTATTTATTGATGGTCCCTGTGCTATCGCATGAGTTGTGCCAACGCCGGAAATGGGGACATCTCCATAGGATGGTATAGTAGCTGAATAACCATGGGTGACATACATATTCATCATCTCCTGGTTTAATCCTCTCATTCGTAAAAAACCCTGATGACCTGAGATTCTTCCCTCCGATTCAAGGATTGCAGCAATATCAACCTCCCGCATGCCTTCTTTTATCACACTTTTTGCCTTCTTAAAAACATGGGTAATAATTTCTCCTGATTTCTTAACCTGTTCTATTTCGAACGTACTCTTCACGATCCTTATATCTTTTATTAATGGAGAAATATCCGACAGGCTATCACAGCCAAGCATGTCCTTCCACTTTTCAAACATCAAAACAGATAACACGTCGAGCTCCATTCCTCCCCTGCCTTTTAATATTTTCTTTTCAGGAAGAAGATCCTTTATATCTCTATCCCGCTTTATTGGGGTTATCTTTAGCGGTGTTTCAGCCGCAGCTCTGCTCAAACTTTTCTCAACAAAAAATAACGGTTCCCTGTCAAGAGAAATAAAGAGAACACCTTTTTGCAAAGTACCCGTAAAATAGAATAGATCAACATTTTGCATAATAATAGAAAATGCAATACCATTCTTTTCCATTTTATCTCTAAGTTGCTCAATCCTTTTATGTATCTCTTCTTTTGGTGTGAGGTCACACACATTTAAGCTCTTCAACATATTTCAGAACCCTCCCGACAATATCTTCCTTTCTTACTCTTTGTGATTCTTTTTCATTTCTTTGTTTTATCTCAACAAAACCTTCTTTCAGATTTCTCTCACCTATTGTAACCCTTAAGGGGATGCCTATGAGGTCGCAATCCTTAAACTTGATTCCAGGCCTTTCGTTCCTGTCATCAAGGATAGTATCAATCCCTTTATCCAGCAATGTCCTGTACACATTATCCGCCAATTCTATAGTCTCTCTATGGGAACTGTTTACCGGCAACACTTCTACCTCAAATGGTGCAATAGCAAGGGGGAGTATCATACCGTTTTCATCATACCCTTGCTCAATTGCTGCCGCAACAGTCCTTCCAACCCCAATACCATAACAACCCATCACCATAAACTTTTCCTTCCCATCCTTATCAAGAAAGGTAGCGTTCATCGCTTCACTATACTTTAAGCCTAACTTGAATATGTGCCCTACTTCAATCCCTCTTGTTGACGTGAGCATACCCTCACACCTCGGGCATTTATCACCAGCATTCGCTATCTTAAGGTCATAAAAACCCTCAACCTTAAAATCATCTACATTAACATCTACTATATGAAGGTTCTGCTCATTTCCTCCGATCACGAAATCTTCCATTAAAGCTACACCCCTGTCTGCATAAAGGGGAATACCTACCCCAATGGGTCCTGAAAAACCGAGAGGTCCACCAGTAACTCTTTCAATAGTAGATTCGTCGGCAAGTTCTATATAATCAAGAGACAACAGGTTCTTTAATTTTGTCTCATTGATCTCCCTGTCACCACTTATCAGCACACCTACAATGCCTTTATCCGTATTATAGATAATTGTCTTAAGAAGCTTGTCGGATGCAACACCGAGGAATGATGCTACCTCGTCCACTTTCTTCTGACCAGGAGTTGCCGCACGTTTATATTGTCCCTTTCTCCCTCCAGTCTTTTCACCGGTTATGCCTACCTCCGCCCGCTCCAGATTTGCAGCATAACCACACGTTTCGCATGAAATGATCACATCTTCTCCGGTATCTGCAAGCACCATAAACTCGTGGGAGAAACTCCCTCCGATTGGTCCCGTATCAGCCTCTACCACTCTGAACCGGAAACCACACCTCTTGAATATGTTCATATATGCACCATACATATCCATGTAGCTTTTTTCTGCCCCTTTTTCGTCTACATCAAAACTGTAGGCATCCTTCATAGAGAATTCTCTCCCCCTCATCACACCAAATCGAGGCCTAATTTCATCCCTGAATTTTGTCTGTATCTGATAAAGATTTAAAGGAAGCCCCTTATATGACCTGATTTCCCTTCTCACAAGGTCCGTCACCACCTCTTCATGAGTAGGACCAATGCATAACTCTCTATCATTCCTGTCGACGAATCGTAAAAGTTCCTTTCCATATTTATCCCATCTTTTACTTTCTACCCATAACTCTTTTGGTTGAACAAAAGGCATGAGAATCTCCTGTGCACCCTTTTTATTCATCTCTTCCCGTATGATGTTCTCTACCTTCCTCAATGATTTTAAACCGAGGGGCAGCCATGTATATATACCTGATGCCAGCTTTCTGATAAAACCTGCCCTCAACATCAGTCTATGGCTTATGACTTCAGCCTCTTTCGGGTCTT
Source organism: Pseudomonadota bacterium (assembly GCA_026388215.1). NCBI lineage: Bacteria > Pseudomonadati > Pseudomonadota > Pseudomonadota bacterium. The sequence goes on from JAPLKF010000129.1 coordinate 7,885, forward strand.
CCTTTACGGTCGGAATAAACATCTTCGAAAATAACATCATGCCTCCTTGTTGTACAAAGTGAACAGTCGTCAGTGAATAGTGAATGGT
>JAPLKF010000130.1 GCA_026388215.1 Pseudomonadota bacterium
ATTTAAGGGAAACAAGGGCAATCGGGTTTTACAGGCAGGCAGCAAAAGAGGCCAAGAATAAGAGGGTAAAACAGATATTTCAGGCCCTTGTTGAGGTAGAAACAGACCACTTAAAACTGTCAGAGGAGAGACTGAGATAATACAGCGGTCAGCCATCAGCAGTAAGCTGTCAGCAAATGCTTTGCTCGTAAAACGTTTTGAAGATTAGAATTTAAGGCTGAACACTGACTGCTGAGGGCTAATAGCTATATAACTACACCATCAGATATTTCTTTTTGACTTCTTCGTTCGCTTCAAGTTCTGCAACTGTGCCCTCAAAGCGAATCCTGCCGTTGTCAATAACGTAAACCCTGCTTATCATCTTAAGGGCGGATTTTATATTTTGTTCGGATAAAAAGATGCTGATCCCTGCATCCCTTAATTTTAGGATTTGTTTTTCAAGGTCGCGGACGATTAAAGGCGCCAACCCCTCTGTTGGTTCATCCAGCAGAAGAAGGTCTGGACTTCCCATTAGTGCTCTGGCAATGGTGAGCATCTGCTGTTCTCCGCCACTTAAATTACCGCCTCTTCTTGTTTTTATCTCTTTAAGGGCAGGAAATAATTCATATACCCTGTCTTTATTCCAGTCAGTTTTTCTGCTATGAACAATTTCAAAGTTGTCGTCCACGCTTAAATCAGCAAAAACCCTTCTATCATCGGGCACATAACCTATACCCTTCCTGTAAAGTATGTAAGGTTTTTGTCCTGTGATACCTTCACCGTTAAATGTAATGGTTCCTTCCCTGGGGGGCGTTAACCCCATTATGCTTCTCATCGTGGTGCTCTTTCCAGCCCCATTTCTCCCGAGAAGACCTACGACCTCTCCTTTTGAGACGGTTAACGATACATCAAAAAGGATATGACTGAGACCATAGTATGTATGTATACCATTCACATTAAGCATACATCGCCCCCGCCAAGATATGCATCCTGCACCGCCTGATTACATCTCACTTCATCACAGGAACCCTGAATAATTGTAGCCCCTCTTACCATTACCATTATCCTGTTTGCAATGCCAAAAACAATTTCCATGTCGTGCTCGCAGAACAGAATGGTGAGCCCCATCTTTTCTCTGAGTTGCTTAATAAGCTCAATACAGCGCTCGGTTTCTTCTGGAGCCATTCCTGCGGTTGGTTCATCGAGAATAAGGAATTCAGGATTACCCCCTAACGCCATAGCTATCTCAAGGACCTTGCGGTCGCCGTGGGAGAGCAGGGCAGTCGTGCGGTCTTTTTTACCAATTAAACCAACGTTCTCCAGTATCTCATTTGTTTCCTTGATTACCAATTTTGTTGAAGGGGTAAATAGGTTCCATGTCTTTTTTTCCCGGGAAAGTACGGAAACCTGGACATTCTCAAATATAGTAAGTCTTTGAAACACATTAACTATCTGAAAAGATCGTGAAATCCTTTTTCTGCATACCGTATAGGGAGGCAACCCTGTAATATCCTCGTTCTTAAAAAAGACCTTCCCGCTATCAGGTTTTAATATTCCTGTGATGAGGTTAAAGAGTGTAGTTTTACCAGCCCCATTTGGACCAATAACCGCAACGATTTGACCCTGCTCGACCTCAAGGTTGGCATTGTTTACTGCCATGAACCCATCAAAGGATTTGAATACAGACTGTGCTTTTAACACACTGATCACTCCTTAATCACTGGTTCTATAATCACTCTCTTCAGCTTTTCTTCTATATAACCAAGTACCCCGTTTGGAAGGAAGAAGATCACAAGCACCATTAATATACCAAGAGCAAGTGACCAATAGACAGTAAAGGTACTCACAAATGTTCTGAGGGCGATTATTATTGCTGCACCGAGCATGGGTCCTAAGAAGGTGAACCACCCACCAAGCAGGCACATAATACAAATTTCGAGTGAGAGGGTCCAGAAGAGCATGTCGGGAAAAACAGTAGTATCTACCACAACAAAGAGGGAACCTGCAACCCCCGCAAAGAATCCTGCAATTATTAATGTGAGGAGTTGATGGAGCTTGACATTTATCCCTATCATCTCACAACGTACCGGATTATCGCGGATTCCCTGGAGGACGCTCCCAAAAGGGGATTTTACTATCTTATACATTACGAAAAGGCAGATTAATGTAACAATCAAAGTAAAGTAGTAAGCATTATTTGAGGATGAAAGAATATCAGGCAATGGGATTCCATGTATGCCGTCATCGCCTCCAGTAAAAGAATACCACCTGTAAACTATAATCCACACAAGAGAGCCGAGGGAAATCTGGAGCATAGCAAAATAAAGCTTTGAGAGACGGATACATATCCAGCCCATTATAAGCCCGAGGGCTGCTGAGACTAAAGGTCCTACTATAAAAGCAATCCATAGTGAAAGCCCTGTTTTTGTTAATATGAGCGCTGTCCCGTATGCCCCTGCACCATAAAATACAGCATGGTGAAACTGAAATATTCCTCCATACCCGAGAACAAGGTTAAGGCTTGTTGCAAGGAGCCCGGTGAGTAAAATAATGGATAACAGGTAGAGGTAAAACCTCGGTAAAATGAGGGGTAAAAGGAACATGAGAATAAGAGTAACAGCCCACCAGATATGACCCCTTCCCTCTAACATGCCTTTCAACATATAACGCTCCTGATTACCATGTAGATTTGAGAAGCCCTGTAGGTCTGAATAATAACACTACAATCACTGCGGCATAGGGAAAGACTATCCCAAATTGAGACCAGATCAGGATACCCAGCGACTGCGTCAGGCCAAAGATGAGAGCACCAAGAAGCGCTCCCCAGATATTACCCAAACCACCTATAATCACAATGAGAAATGCCTCTATAATAAGTGTATGGTCCATCCCCAGCGTTACACTCACCGTAGGTGCAACCAGTGCCCCGCCAAGTCCTGCCAGAAGACAGCCTATAACAAATACTATGGCAAAGACCCAACTTACATTGATACCAACGGCACCAACCATTTCCCTATCAACTGCAGCAGCCCGCGAGATCTTTCCTATCTTTGTTTTGTTTACGATGAGCCATAGAGCGACCGCTACAATAGGTCCAATGATAAGAAGGAAAAGATTGTAAAGAGGGAAGGGCAACCCTCCAAACAGGTTAACAAATCCCTGAAAAACTTGGGGTACCGGTACTGATTTGTACTCAGCACCCCATACGATTTTGACAAGATCGCCAAAAATAAGGGAAACTGCGAATGTGAGCAAAAGGAGCATGAGATGTTCTCTCTCATATAGATATTGAAAAAGCCCCCTTTCTGCTATAAGACTCACAAGTGCTACCCCAAGGGGCGCTCCAACCAGCGCCAACCAGAATCCTGCATCACCACCACCAAAAACCTTGGAGATAGTGAAAGCCATAAAGGCCCCTATCATATACAGGGAGCCGTGTGCAATATTTGGGATCCTGAGCACGCCCAGTATAAGGCTTAGGCCGGAGGATACTATGAAAAGGATTGTAGTTCTACTCAAACCCACGAATATCTGGGCCAAGACTCTTGGTGGACATATAGTGTAGATAAAGTCCGTTATTTTCTCCCAAAAATGCTATTTTTTACGGGTTTGCAAAATCTCCTTACATGTGGGCATATAATCCTTTGAAGATATAATCTGGGTATCGCCTGATACGAGAAAATCATATTTCGGGTCTTTTTTTGTCACACCAAAATATGTCGGGAGCTCAAGCTGGTGGTCACAGGCCCTTATTGATAATGGTCCGACAGGGCTATCAAGCTTTAAACCCTCAAGGGCTTTGATCAAAGCTTCATTATTTATCTTTCCTGCCTTTTTAAAGCCCTCGGCTATAAATTGGGCAGTCATATATCCCACTAAGGCACTGGCTTTCGGGTATCTCTTGTAGACCTTATTAAATTCTTCAGCAAACGCCTTGTTTGCTGGTGAATCGGGTAAGTAGAAGAGATAATTGGCGGTTCCATAAACACCCTCGGGAGCATTTTGACCCTGTGCCAAAAGCGTTCCAAGCTCATTGCCTGTATGCTGGTAGAACGGTATGTTCTGGCTTAACCCTGTTGCCTTTGCTGCCTTCTGGAAATTCACCATTGAACCCCCCCCGGTTGCCACTATGATAAAATCCGGCTTAGCAGCAAGAATCTGGGTAATATAGGGAGTAAAGTCTGCCTCTCCCACCTTCCACCAGGTTTGTCCAAGGATTATGGCTTTCGGGTTAAACTTCTGTATATTCTCCCAGACGTTATTTGCGATTGCGTGCCCATACTCGTAATCGTCCCCGGCAATCCAGTATTTTGTATACGGTTTTTTACCAAGGACATAGCCGGCAGCCCTGCCAGCCATCATAGTATTCTCATTCATATTGAACACATAACGGTGTCCCTTCTCGCCAATAATTTTATCGCTCTTTGAATAGGTAACAAAGAATGGGATCTTTTCCTTCTTTGCAAATTCGGATACCGCCAATGCAGTGGCACTATTGATTGTACCCATGAGTATGTCTACTTTCTCTTTCAGAACCAGTTCTTTTGCCATAGCTAACCCTATATCTGGTTTAAACTTCTCATCCCTTGTTGTATATTCAATCTTTTTTCCAAGCACCCCGCCTTTGGCATTTATTTTTTCAACAGCCATTTTAAATCCATCAAGTACATCTAACGTATAAGCACTGGGAGGGCCTGTATAGGTATCAACAATGCCTACCTTAATCGTATTTGCCGCATTGGATGTCGGACACATAAAAAATAGACCAAACAAACTGACCAAAAAAATTGAAAACCATTTTGATTTTTTCATAATACTACCCCCTTCAAA
>JAPLKF010000131.1 GCA_026388215.1 Pseudomonadota bacterium
CAATGAGACCTTGGGGATACTAAAACCAATCACAATCGCCAGCGATAATGCCACCATTTCGTAAGTACCTAAAATGGGGTGACCACCGGCTCGCATGAGGACATCGGCGACGGTCAAAAACATCATCAAGGTAAGAGCTGTCCCCCCAACGATATTAAGGACTTTAGTCACCCTGAGAAAAATGCCAAATATCCTTTCCATTGACCCTCCTTTTCAATTATGTTTCATAGTATGAAACGATGTTTCTTATTTATTTGCTCCAATTTAAAAGAAAGAAAAAGTTTTGTCAAGAAAATTTCAAAGGTGAGTATATCCCGCCAGTTACGATCCTGGATACCGGATATATAAACAGATACTCGATACTGGATCCTGGGTTTAATCCAGAATCCAGAAACCAGCATCCAACAACCAGGATCAAGAACATCCAGAATCCAGCTTCCAGAATCAAGCATCTGGCTCTTTACCCCCTGTTTATTCCAGTAAAGTCTGAAACTGGCGCGTTACATGAGATGCAGATAATTATAACATGATTATACCACTCCTTGACAAAATATGTATATTAAAGTTAAAAAAATCATCATAAAGCTAATCTGCGAGGATAGAATTATGAGAAACCTCAATATAACAAAAACATTGTTACTTTTTTTAACATGCATAGCTACTTTATTTTTATAAGAAAACAAAACGATTTACGTCTTTCTTCGGTTTCCCAACTGGCATGAATATATTTACACATTCTTTGCCATGCAGAAAATCGGTGCCATAGCTGTCCTGCTCATTCCGAGACATAATCAACTGGAGATCAACCACCTTGCCAGGTTATAAGATTCTCCACTTTCCTGTTGACAAAAGGGGCTTTCTATTGCAAGTTTTATGAAAAGCATTTCTATAAGTGAAACGTATGAGTCGGGATAAGAACGAAACTTTTTACAATAGGTCGTTGGAGAGGGCATTGCAGATACTGAACGCTTTTAAGAATGATAGACAAGTACTTACTGTGGCTCAACTCTCAGAGATCCTGAGCCTGCCCAGGGCTACGGTTTTACGGCTGTGCACAACACTGGTAAGGTACGGCTATCTCAGGCAGGACCCGGGGTCAAAGCAATATTCATTAGGCCTGAAATTGTTTGAGCTGGGGAGTATCGTTTTTCACTCTTTCTCCCTGAGAGATATTGCCTCTCCCTATTTAAGCCAATTGCAGATGAAGCTGGGTAAAAGTATATTCCTGGGGATCCTGGAAAATGAAGAATTACTTTACATCGACAAGAGAGAAGATCCACGGAACCCGATCACTTTTACCTCAAAGATGGGCACACGCCGCCCGCCCTATTGGGGTATGTTGGGGTCAGTGCTCATGGCATACCTGCCTGACAGCGAAATCGAAAGGCTTTTAGAGAAAAATCCTTTGACGGCTGCTACAAAGAAGTCTATTACCAAAAAAGAGAAGTATAAAGAGCGGCTTCGCCAGGTACGGGAGCAGGGGTATGCCATCGACGTCGATGAGGTTTTTGAAGGTATCAGCGGGGTCGCCGCTCCGGTCCGTGATTTTACAGGAAAGGTTATAGCCAGCATAGGCGTCGGATTCATCTCTTCATCAGTGGATTCAAAGGGCCTGAAGAGAATAGCAAAAGAGGTTATGGCAACAGCCCTGACTATTTCTAAGAAAATAGGTTACCTCGAAAAAAGGGAGCAAGCTGTATAGGCAAATTTGTTCAATTTTAATACTCTTCTCATCAATTCCCTATAAAGTCCGCTGGTTATCCTCTTCGCCTGAATGATTGTCTGTTGGGTAGGCAGTGAAGCCTTTACCTGCCCAAGTTTTTCCACTCTTCACCCAGGCGGTATTCTTAGTAACTACTACCTTCCAATCCCAAAAGACTTTTTCTGCTCTTAGCCAAGAATCACTTTTTTATTGTTAAGCGTTCCTCAAAAAACACTATAAGCCTTAATATACGGCGATATAGAGAAATTTTAAATTCTACATTTTTTGCTTGACAAAACTTTTGGAGGTGGTAATATGTTCATATTATGGACAGCTTTTTCATTAGATGGGCATATCGCAAATTACAAATGAAAAACAGCCTTTTCATATAGACTAAAGAGGGATAAACTCGAAGAAGATCGAACACCGATCCGATAGCTTTAGGGGGTTTGAAGAATGCGCTTTACGCCATCCCAATACCAGTAACACACGAAAGTATTATGCAAATGTAGTTTGAACAAAGGCAGGCAATATGTCAAAACACAATAATAAACAAAAAAAATAAAAAGGGGGTATCAAAATGGGAAAAAAATTAGTACTGTTCGTGTTTGTTATTTCGCTTCTATTTTTAACGTATTCTTTTACCTATGCAGCAGACGTAATAAAGCTCAAGTTTGCGAATTATTTTCCACCCACGCATATGAATTCGATAATCATGGATAAATACTGTAAAGAATTGACCAAAAGGAGTAACGGCAAGCTGGAGATAACCCATTACACGGGTGGCACGCTTCTTACAGCGCCCAAGATCGCTGTCGGCATAGCCAGCGGTATTGCGGATATCGGCCTCTCGCATTGCTCTTATACAAGGGGACGTTTTCCTGTCATGGAGATAATGGAATTGCCCCTCGGTTTCCCGAGCAGCTGGGTGGCAACGCATGCGGCCAATGACTTTTACAACAAGTTCAAGCCCAAGGAGTGGGATACCTATCATACTCTCATGTTCAGTACCAGTCCTCCTTGTGTTGTGCAGACGCTTAATAAACCCGTAAAAACTCTGGATGATATTAAAGCATTAAAAATAAGAGGCACCGGCAGGATTGCAGATATAACAAAAGCTCTCGGGGCTACACCAATGCCGTTGGAGATGGTAGATGTCTACGAATCGCTCAGGAGGGGCGTACTTGACGGCAACCTTGGCAATTTTGAACAGATGAAGGGCTTTAGAATAGGCGAATTATTAAAGTTCAATACCACATCCTGGAAAATCTCGAGCGTCAATATCTTCTATGTGGTTGTGAACAAGAATAAATGGAATAGTCTTCCTCCTGATATGCAAAAGCTCATTACCGATTACACTAAAGAGTTTCTTGAAGAATGGGCAGTTTCGTGGAATGACATAGAAATTGAAGGCAGAGAGTTCTTTTTAAAACAGGGCGGCCAGATTGTGCCTATCTCCGATGCTGAAATAGGCAGATGGGTAAAAGCTGTAGAGCCTGTTATCGCCGAATTCAAGAAAGACTTAGTCACCAAGGGCTATAAGCCCGGCGAGGTCGACAGCTGGATAAGCTTTTTACGGGAACGCATTGAATACTGGAAAGGTCAGGAAAAGGTTAAGAATATACCGACTGCGTATCAGTATTAACGAGTGTCGATCTTGACTTAGCATAGATAGGGGCCAACGCGGTAATGTATCATTATCTTGTGTCACGTAGAGAAAATGGGGTACACTCCTGATATATCGACTAAAATCCATCTTTTAGAAGGAGGTACCCCGGTAAAGCAAATAGTAATAAAGAATCTATCATAGGCAATGAAAATGGTAAAGGAGATGGATGTGACCTCACCAGCCCCAATATGTCCTTAACATTGCCCATGTCACATAACAGAAATGTTTATATGAATCAGACAAAAGAGGAGGAGGCATGACAGTGAAAACAATAAAGCCGGCTAAAAAGAAGGAACCCGAGACGCAACGCATCAGCCTCACGGTTAACGGACAGCTCTTTGAACTTGAAGCCGGAGGCGAGCCTGATCAGGTTGGGTCCTCCCACACGCTGGCCCATACACTGAGAGAAACGCTCGGCCTTATTGGTACCAAGGTATCATGTGATCACGGTGCATGCGGATGCTGTACCGTGCTTATGGATGAAAAGGCAGTACTTTCCTGCATGACCCTGACCATTGAGTGTGATGGGAAGAAGATAACAACGATCGAAGGTTTAAGCGATACAAGGGCTGAGAAGCTCGATCCTCTTCAGCAGGCATTCATCGACTATACAGCCTTTCAGTGTGGGTTTTGCACACCAGGCATCATCATGAGTGCAAAGGCCCTCCTTAATGAAAACCCTTCCCCGACAGAAGAGGAGGTAAAAGAAGGTCTCTCCGGCAACTTCTGCCGGTGTATCAGCCACTACCAGGTTGTGAAGGCTGTTATGGCAGCATCCAAAAAGGCGGGGTACCGAAATGACCAGTAAATACAGGTTCATAGGCAAGGCAACACCACGGAAGGATGCTACGGAGATTGTCACGGGAAGCTCACGATTCTTGAACGATATCAAGCTCCCGGACATGCTCTATGGCAAAGTGCTCCGAAGTCCTTACCCCCATGCGCTTATCAAGAAGGTTGACAAGCGCAAAGCGCAGAAGCTTCCGGGTGTGAAAGCGATACTTACCTGGGAAGACATCCCCGACTGGAAAGGAGGTACACCCCGCTACACGCGTGTGCTCGACCAAAAGGTCCGCTACGTCGGTGACGCCGTGGCGCTCGTTGCTGCCACAAGCGAAGAGATGGCTTCAGAAGCCCTTCACCTGATAGATGTGGAATATGAGCTTTTGCCGGCTGTCTTTGAGATGGAAGAGGCTTTGATTCCCGGCGCCCCCCAGTTGTATGATGAGTTCCCCGGTAACGTCGTAACCCCTGGCGTTCCCTTTTTCGGTCCCAAGAACTTAAAGGAAGTGGTCATGGGAGACGTGGAGAAGGGGTTCGAAGAAGCTGATGTCATAACAGAAGGGGCATTCGGCTACGAGAACATGCCGAACCCTTTGCCGTCAGAGCCTCCAGGTGTAATAGCCTTGTGGGAAGAACCCAACAAGGTGACTCTCTGGGTATCCAATCAAGCCTCATACATGGACTCGATTATCCTCTCCCATATCATCGGAAGGAAAGTCAAAGTGAGAACCATTGGTGGCCCCTGTGGCGGTAGTTTTGGGTCAAAGTATATGTCCTGGCAGATCCAGTGCTATGCAGCGCTCTTGAGCAGGGCAACGTGCAAGCCGGTAAAACTCATCTTCACAAAGGAAGAACACTTAGCGGTATTTACAATGCGGCTTGCATCACGTATGAAGGCCCGGGTGGGCATGAAGAAAGACGGGACGGTAACGGCAATCTCAGGCAGGTGGCTTATCGATACCGGTTACTATTCCATGACCACACAGTCCCAGGTGGCTGTCGGCTGTGGAGAGGTCCAGATCATGGTCCGGTGCCCCAATTGGGACCTTAAGCCGGTGATTGTCTGTACCAACAGGAACGCCTCAGGTATCGTGAGAGGCTTTGGCGGCCAGGAGCTGAAGTGTATACTGATTCCGCTCTTGAGCCTTGCCATGGAAAAGGTCGGGGTTGATCCCTTCGAGTTCTTAAAGAAGAATTTCGTCAAACCCGGTGATGGGTACTTCTGGCGGGACGGCATCTGGTATACCTACAGGGGTGTAGATTATACAAATGCTATGGATAAAGGCGCTGAGGCTTTTGGCTGGAAAGATAAGTGGAGGGGATGGCTCACGCCCACCGCGGTGAACAATACAAAAAGGATAGGGGTGGGTGTCGGTGTCCATGGAAATGCCGATATCGGCGAGGACGCATCCGAGGCATATGTGCGTCTTTATCCGGATGGAACAGCCATGCTCTTCTCGTGTATAACAGAGCACGGGACAGGCCAGAGGAGCAACGTGGTCAAGATGGTTGCTGAGGTGCTGCAACTACCCATGGAACGGGTCTCCGTAACACCCTCTGATTCACTGATTAACCCTTACGAGTTTGGACCCGCAGGCTCCAGAGGTACGTACGCAATTGGAGGGGCTGCAATCGCGGCAGCCGAAGACGCCAAGAAAAAGCTCTTTGAGCTAATTGCCCCCAAGCTCCAAGCAGCGCCAGAAGACTTAGAAACAGTGGATGGGGTAATTTTCGTCAAGGGCAATCCGGAAAAGCGGATACCCTGGAAGGCAATGGGGGTCGATCGTACCATCACGGGTTACGGACGGTTCGAGCCTGATTATACACTGAGTAACTGTATGATGACCTTCGTAGAGGTCGAGGTCGATACGGAAACCGGGAAAGTGACCCTTGTGCGTGTTGTCAACACGACGGATGTGGGCCAGATTATAGATCCCCCGGGTCTCGAAGGCCAGCTCAACGGGTGCCTCGGCTCCGGGGGCATTGACAGTGCCATCTTTGAGGAAACAATCCTTGACTATTCCACAGGACATATCTTGAACGCTAACATGGTCGACTACAAGTGGCGAACCTTTCCTGAATTACCGGTAATTGACAATGTGGCCCTCGAAACACCCTTTCCCACCCACCGCTTCCATGCGGTAGGCGTTGGCGAGGTGGCCACTTCCCCTGGCCCGGTAGCCGTGCTCATGGCCGTATCCAACGCCATCGGCGTCTGGCTGCATGACTATCCTGTGACCCCGGATAGGGTCTTAAAAGCTTTAGGGAAGATAGGGGATATGAGAAAAGGAGGTATGAGATGAAACCGTTCACCCACCATAATGCACGATCGATTGATGAAGCGATCACACTCCTTACAAAATACAAAGGGAAGGCAAAGCTCAACGCAGGAGGCACTGACCTCTTAGGCGTCTTAAAAGAAATGAGCCTCCCTGAGTACCCCAAAGCAATCATCAACATAAAGACAATCAATGGTCTCAACTATATCAACGAGGATAAAAAGGGGCTTAAGATGGGCGCCCTTACGAAACTTTCCGACCTAACGAAGTCTCCCTTTCTCAGGGACCATTACCCGGCGCTTGCGGAAGCTGCCCGTTCCGTGGCGACACCACAGGTCCGCAATGCGGCTACTATTGGCGGGAACCTATGCCAGGACGTTCGTTGCTGGTATTACAGGTACCCGTGCCATATAGGGGGACCGATACGTTGTTTACGAAAGGGGAACGGCCCGTGCCTCGCTGTTGCAGGTGATAACCGGTACCACGCCATCTTGGGCGGGAAAAAGTGCTTCGCTGTTTGTCCTTCAGATACTGCCGTAGCATTGGCTGCCCTGGGGGCACAGATAAAGATCGCGGGTCCGGAGGGCGAAAGAAAGGTGGCGGTCACGGACTTTTACAGCCCCCTCGGGAATGGACTCAAGAGTAATGAGATTTTAACAGAAATCGAAGTTCCCGGAATCACAGGCCCGACGAAGCAAAGATTCCTCAAGTTTACCCTGAGGAACCCTGTCGATTTTGCCATTGTAAGCGTGGCATCAATCATCACCGTGGAAGGAGGGGTATGCACGGATGCCCGTATTGCCCTTGGGGCCGTGGCTCCAGGACCGGTTAGGGCAAGAAAAGCGGAGGAAGTCATAAAGGGGAGACCCATTAACGAAGATATAGCCGTGATGGCAGCGCATGAGGCAGTGGCAGGCGCAAGACCGCTCAGTATGAACGCATACAAGGTTGAGATCGCAAAAACTCTTGTCAAGAGGGCGATATTAAGCTGATATGACATGCTTATAGCTCATAGCTTATAGCAGGGAAGCTCATGGCATAGGTTCATAGCAGATACAGTTCTTATAAACTATAGACCATGAACTATGAGCTAAACCAAAGGGGGAGTTATGCCAATAGATGGATTTGAACCGTACAGGCCGGAAGACGTGGAGAGATACACTAAGTCCAGATGGTGGTTGGGTCTCACCTGGGGAGACATGTTCGACAAGGCCACCGATCTGTATCCGCAAAAGGAAGGTCTTGCAGATGATACCGCCCGTTTCACCTATAAGGAACTCCGTGAGAAGGTCGATCGGTTGGCCATCGGCTTTATGGAATTAGGGATAAAGGAGCGGGACTTTGTGCTACTCCAGATCCCGAACTGGCATGAATTCATCATTGCCTTTTATGCGCTGCAGAAAGTCGGAGCTATAACTGTCCTGCTCATCGACCGCCACGGCCTCACAGAAATCAATCACGTATGCAGTCTGACCCATCCCGTAGCATGGATCGGCCCGGACCGCTACAAGAACACTGAGTATCTGCCTATGATAAAACGCGTAATGGAGGATAACAGAGAACTAAAACACATAATATCAGTGAGAGCACCAGAAAATAAAGCTTTTATCCCTTTGGAGAAGCTGATGAATACTGGCGAGCTGACCGCCGCCAGTCTTGAGGCCCTTGCAGCTAAGCGTCCGGATCCCATGGAAGTATCGATGATACTCCTTACGGGCGGCACAACAGGCTTACCTAAAGCCGTTCCTCGGACCCATAACGACTACATTGCGAGTGTAGAGTACCATTCGAAGGCCTGGGAGATAACGAGCGATGATGTTGTGTTGACTGTTGCCCCGGTGAGTCACGCTCAGGGCATGCACAACGGCGTGGGCGGCGCCTTTTTCAACTATGCGAAATATGTGCTCACCGATTCCACAGACGCTGAAGACATTTGCAGGGTCATAAAACGGGAAAAAGTCACGGCATTTCCTACGGTACCAGCCCTTGTCCAGAGGATTGTCAGTCTCGAGAACCTGAAAGAATACGATCTCAGCTCACTGAAAAAGATATACGCGGGCGGGGCACCCAGCACCCCGGAGCTGGTCAGGAGTGTTTACAAAAAGCTGGGCTGCAAGTTCGTGAATGCCTTCGGCTCTGCCGAGGGATTAGGTGCCATGACCCGTCTCGACGCAGATTTGGAAACGATTTGCACCACTGTAGGTGAGAAAGACTGCCCTTATACACAGTTCAAAATTTTAGATCAATACGAACAGGAAGTACCGCCCAATCATGAGGGAGAGCTTGCCACGAAAGGTCCGAACATTTTTACCGGTTACTTCAAATCAGCAGAGGAAAACAAGAAAACGTTCACGAAGGACGGTTTCTTTAAGACAGGGGACCTGGCAAAAATCGATGAGTCCGGCACGGTCATGATCACCGGCAGAATCAAAGAGACGATCCTCCGGGGCGGAGAGACGATCAGCGCGGTAGGTATCGAGCGGTTGATCAGTTCCCATCCCGGCGTTGCAGATGTGGCGGTCATAGGCATGCCGGATAAAGCTTTGGGTGAGCGTATATGTGCTTACATCCAGCTCAAAGACGGGGTGACTCTGTCCTTTGAGGAACTGATTGCCTATCTGAGAAATATCGGGGCCTCTGTCCTCCAACTGCCGGAGCGGGTTGAATTCATCGATAGCATACCCCTCACCAAGGTCGGTAAGGCAGACAAAAAAGCCTTGAAGGAGGACATCCAAGGGAAGCTGGGTATGTGATACCAAAGAGCAAACAAAGGTTAAGGTTGTATGACCTGTCCCCTAAAAATAGTACAACCTGAGAATATAAGTTTTGTATACTATTAAGCATATAACGAAGGAGGGACAGGTCACAACCTCTTTTCTGCATCCCACAAAAACATCTTAATAGCCGACCAGTGGTGCAAAGAGGTAGAGAAGCAGAAAATTACAATTAAACCGGACAACCTCTTTAAAGTTCTTCTATAATAGTTGGACACAATGAAAGATACACTTATATTGATGTTTCAGGAAAACCTTAAAAAATATCCAGAAGTACCCTGTTTTTTACAGAAGAAAAATGGCCATTATAG
>JAPLKF010000132.1 GCA_026388215.1 Pseudomonadota bacterium
CTCTTTCGTTTTATTCTTGTTACCCATAATCTATCCCCCTTACAGGCAATAGGCTCTTGCTAACCGTAAACTATTGTGAATGAACTATTCAAATTTAAACCCATTATTTTTAAACAGTTTCACACATACTTCAACAACTTGAGGATCATAGAGAATGCCCTTGTTTTGTATGATTTCTTTTAGAGCTATATCCATGCCCAATGCAGGTCTGTATGGTCTGTGTGATGCAATGGCCTCAACGACATCGGCAACCGCTAAAATCTTAGCTTCGAGTATGATATCTTCGTTCTTCAGGCCCTGGGGGTAACCAGAACCATCTAATCTCTCATGGTGCTGGAGTACCATCTGGGCGATAGGGTAAGGGAATTCTATGTCTTTTAGCATATCATAGCCGATCTGTGGATGAGTTTTTATAAGACCAAACTCAAGTTCTGTGAGTTTGCGGGGCATGCTTAATATTTCTGCGGGTATTGATATTTTTCCTAAGTCGTGGATAACCCCTGCCATACGGATACCGTCAGTCACTTCTTGAGAGAGGTCCATTTCTTTTGCGATTGAACGGCCGAGGCTTGATACCCTTCTCTGATGACCTGATGTGTATGGATCTCTCACTTCGACCGCCATTGCAATGACATCAATGGTTCCGCCTATTGCCTTTCTCAATCTATCCATATTTTGTCTGATAGATTCCTCAGCCTGTTTCCTGTATGTTATATCTTCCATTGTGCCTTCATTATAGAGCATATTACCCTTACTATCCCTGACAGTCCTCACCTTAAAAGAAACCCACATTGTGCTCCCATCTTTTCGATAGAGCTGGGTTTCAAATCCTGATACGACATTTTGTTTGTCCAGCATTCGCATAAGCTCTTCCCGTTGCCCTAATTCAACGTAGAGTTGCTTTCCAATATCTCGAATGCTCTCTGTGAGTTCTTCAAAGGAATCATATCCAAGCATCTGGAGGAAGGATTTATTTGCCACAATGAGCTGGCCACCACGTGTGGTCTGGTATATCCCCTCCACAGCATACTCGACAATGCTACGGTATTTTTCCTCGCTTTCATGGAGCAACATCTGCGCTTGTTTCTGCTCGGTGATGTCTTCATACATAACTACAATTTGCCTCTCCTTTAAGCTCTCTCCAATTCTTGAAGTACTTACCCTGCACAACATATCTTTCCCGTCTTTGCGACGACAGGGGAAATCTTCACTGTATGTCTGTTGTTTCTCAAGAACAGGATAGAAGTGTTTGCCTATTTCTTTGTATTCCTCCTCAGTCCTGTAAAGAACTCTTGTATTCTTCCCGATCAACTCCTCAGGCTTCCAGCCAAAAACAGTCTCCACCGCATTATTGGCAAAGATAATTTTACGTTCCTTCAACCCAATGACTGCGTGGGGAATGGCAGACAAGACTGAGGATTCTAACTCTTCTAAGGTCCTTAAATTTTCTATTGCTTGTTTCTGCTCGGTGATGTCTTCAATGGTTCCTTCGTAGTAGAGGAGCTTACCTTCTCCGTCTTGAACAGCCCTGACGTTTTCTGAAACCCATATTTTACTTCCATCTTTACGGTATGCTTCAAGCTCAAATCCTTCTACAATATCCTGTGTATCAAGTAGGTGTCTGAACTCTATACGGCGTTTCGGGTCCACGTAGTATTGCGTGCCAATGTCGGTGATAGAGTTGACCATTTCTTCGGGAGAGGTGTAACCATACATCTTTGCCATTGCAAAGTTTACACTGAGGAATTTTCCTTCAGGTGTGCTCTGGAATATACCTTCAACAGCATGCTCGAAGATATTACGGTATTTTTCTTCGCTCTCCTTAAGTTTTTGCTCTGTCCGCCTGCGGTCCGTGATGTCGCGGCACAGTGACAAGATCCTGGCGGAGTCTCCGCTGCCCAGGACGGTCGCGTTGAGCTCAATGGGAGTGATTTGTCCACTCCGGTTTACGTAGTCGATTTCCAGATTTCTAACATAGCCCTGCTTGACACACCTCTTCACTTCGGCGGCATTTCGCTCCAGGTCATATGGGGCGGTCCATTCAACCACGCCTCGGCCGAGGATCTCCTCCAGCGCGCCATAGCCCGTTAGCCGGATATATTCCTTGTTGGCGTCGATGACTC
This sequence comes from Pseudomonadota bacterium, assembly GCA_026388215.1. NCBI lineage: Bacteria > Pseudomonadati > Pseudomonadota > Pseudomonadota bacterium. The sequence goes on from JAPLKF010000132.1 coordinate 2,124, forward strand.
TGCCTTGGGGAGAGGATTCCCATTCATGTCATAGATCGTATCCACGTTCAGCAGGACATCCAGTATCTTCCCCTGCCTGGTGATTATCTGTATCTCCTCGTTCTTGAGTTTTCCTTCCTTTTTCCACCTCTCAAAAAGCTGGCTGGCCTTCTGGCGAGAAGATGGCGCATAAATCGTATCAACCAGCACCTTGCCTATCACTTCCTCTTTGCTCTCATACCCCAGCGTTTTGATCGTCACCGGGTTGCAGTCCATGATCTTCCCATCCAGTGAGATATTATAAGCCAGAACTGGCAGGTTATCGAAGAATTTACGAAGTTTTAATCGCTCCTCATTCACCGCCTCCTCTGCCTTCTTGCGGCCAGTGATGTCTTCGCACGCCATGAGGTTATCACCGGTTGCTAACATGACAGGGATAAAATTGATTATCTTCGTTGACCCGTCTTTACACGTTGCTGTAAACACCCTCGGTCTTTGTTCTCCAACTCTGCCCTCTTCCAGATCGTTTATCCATGCTGATATGACTTCATGTCGATAGGTCGTATCCGGGTATGCCTTCCTGAACCATGTTCTCCCATTGGGAATGTCCTTTGGTTCGTAGCCGAATATCTCCTCGAATTTCTGGTTGGTATAAGTAATTGTTCCATTTTGTGAGATCATGACCATTCCAAAGGGAGCATTATCCAACAGGGTAAGGAATTTCTCTTTTTCATTCAGGAGAATCTCCTCTGCCCGCTTGCGGAAGGTGATGTCCTCGCAACTCGTAATGTATTCACCAGTTTCCAGTTTTACAGAAATAAACTCGATTATCTTTTTGGTTCCATCCTTGCAGGTAATAATGAACTCTCGTGGCCTTTTTTCACCTACTTTTCTTTCTTTCAAATCGTCTATCCATGCCGAGACCACGGTATGCCTGTATTCAGGGTCAGGGTATGCCTTTCGAAACCATGTTCTTCCATCAGGGATATCATTCAGGTCATAACCTAATAGTTCTTTGAACTTTGAATTGACATAGATAAAATTTCCATCTTTATCTATCATTATCATTCCAAAAGGAGCATTTTTTGAGAGGGTGAAAAACCTTTCTTTTTCATTATGTAATTGCTTCTCTGCCTGCTTTCGCTCGGTGATGTC
>JAPLKF010000133.1 GCA_026388215.1 Pseudomonadota bacterium
ACCGGGATATTTGGAACAGCAGCCTGCCAGCCCCATCAAAATAAGGCAAGGGACTCCTCCCCTGGAAAAGGGAGGCAATCAGAAAAAGCCTCCCTTTCGGGTCCCTCAATGAGGCCCCGGCGCTCCGGGCAGATACCCCATAAAACCACAGGTAACGATAAAAAGGAGATATTTGTTTGCCAATCTGGATATCACTGGTCTATCGTTCACGGCTCTCAATTTATGTCCTGTCCCACACATAGCCTGACGGACATGTATATTTATTATAACACGCAATCGATGCCGGAAGCCATTTTTTCCATCAGTCGGTTCGAAATTCTTACCCTTTTTGCTGATGTGAAGAACAAACAGCGTTCCGGCATCTTCAACAAAAAAGCCCTCGAAGGCAAACCTTCGAGGGCTTGAATCTGCTGATTTGTATCTTACTGTCTACCCTTTACAATCTCATCAACAATTGAAGGATCGGCAAGTGCGTGGTATCGCCAAGCTGGTCAATATCACCTGATGCGACCTTTCTTAAGATTCTTCTCATGATCTTACCAGACCTTGCCTTTGGAAGTCCAGGTGGAAACTGGATCTTGCCAGGAGATGCGATTGGTCCAATCTCCTTTCTCACGTGTGCAACAAGTTCTTTCTTCAATGCATCGTCGCCGGTAAGGCCAACTTTAAGTATGACGTATGCGTAAAGGTCTTCACCCTTAATGTCGTGCGGGAAACCAACCACTGCTGCTTCCGCAACTTTATGATTAGAAACAAGGGCGCTTTCAACCTATGCAGTACCAATCCTATGACCGGATACGTTCACAACGTCGTCAACACGGCCCATCAACCAGTAGTAACCATCTTCATCCTTCCTTGCACCGTCACCGGTGAAATAATAACCTGGCTGCTGGATAAAATATGTCTGATAGAATCTATCGGGTTCACCAAAAACTCCTCTCATTAAACCTGGCCATGACCTCTTTATACAGAGGTGTCCACCTTCATTTACCGCACATTCTTTTCCCTTTTCTGTTAAAACAATCGGGTCTACACCCGGGAATGGGAGCGTTGCTGAGCCTGGCTTTGTAAACCATGCACCTGGTAGAGGTGTAATCAGGATTCCGCCTGTCTCTGTCTGCCACCATGTATCAACGATTGGGCATCTTTCTTTGCCTATAACTCTGTGATACCACATCCATGCTTCTGGATTAATAGGCTCACCAACAGTACCGAGTAACCTTAGTGATGAAAGATCTCTACCGTTTGGCCACTTATCGCCTTCTCTCGCGATTGCGCGGATTGCGGTCGGTGCGGTGTAGAAGATATTGACCTTAAACTTTTCTACAATCTGCCAGAATCTATCAGGTTGCGGGTATGTTGGTACACTTTCAAACACGATAGATGTTGCGCCGTTGCAGAGCGGACCATAGACGATATATGAATGTCCGGTAACCCAGCCTATGTCTGCTGTACACCAGAAAATATCCTTTTCTTTGTAATCGAATATCCATTTAAATGTGATATAACAGAAAACCATATAGCCACCGATTGTATGGAGCACACCCTTTGGCTTACCTGTTGAGCCTGATGTATAAAGTAAGAATAGCGGGTCCTCAGCATCCATCTGTTCTGCCGGACAGTTGTCACTGATATCTTTGGCATTTATCTCATCTTCAAACCATGTATCCCTTCCGGCGATCATGGGAACATCAAAGTTTGCAAGCCTCTTTACAACGATAACCTTCTCAACCTTATGGCCTGCTTTTGCACAGTGCTCAACTGCGGCATCAGCGTTTGCCTTTGAGCTCACATTTTTACCTGACCTCCAGTAACCATTTGCGGTAATAAGGATCTTTGCTCCTGCATCCACTATCCTGTCCCTTAATGCCTCGGCAGAAAAACCACCGAACACAATTGTATGGACTGCGCCTATCCTTGCACACGCCATCATGGCGATGGGTAGTTCAGAAATCATCGGCAGGTATATTGCGACCCTGTCGCCCTTCTTCACACCCTTCTTTTTCAACACATTGGCAAATCTTGATACAGCTTTTAACAACTCTTTGTACGTAAACTTTTTTACATCTTCATCTGGCTCACCCTGAAATATGATGGCTACCTTATCCCCTCTTCCTTTTTCAATCTGGTAATCAAGGCAATTGTAAGTAATGTTCGTCTTGCCACCTAAAAACCACTGCAACTTTGCGTTTTTGAAATCCTCTACATTGACCTTGTCCCACTTCTTGAACCAGTGTAATTCAGAAGCAACCTCACCCCAGAATCCTTCTGGATCCTCGATTGATCTCTTCCAGATCTTTTCATACTCTTCTCTGCTCTTGATGTAGGCCTGATCAACGAATGATTTTGACGGTGGAAACTTTCTTGTCTCCACCTGCATGGATGTAATTGTTTTCTCTTCCGCCATACTAACCTCCTGATTTAATATTGGATATTACAAATATTTTTCTTACTTGAATGTACTATTCTAAACATACATATTTTTATTGTCAATAAAATTTTGTTAATATTTTCACAATATATAGTTTTATCGAAAATTATTGCGATTATCCTAATTATTATTGTAGTTATTTAGGAACATATTCTATTGTTTCGAGAGCAGTGAATCGGGGCCAGCAGTTGACAGCCTGTTGCCCAAACGACCTTTGCTGATTTTTCGGGACAAAGGCCGGAAGAGCTTTGCGGCTCTTTTAAGCCGGGAAACGTACCTGAGTCGCGACTTCGAGCATTTTTGGGGCCACCCATGTCGTACCTCCATGGGTACCCGGCTGAAGGATAACGTTCCGAAGGACAATGTTGCTCGCTATGTTCGCAATGAAACCGTACGCACTGTCTGAGCCCCGCTTAGCGGGGCGAGTTTGCTAATTGAGCGAAGTTCGAGCCGGGGTACCCGCTTGCGGGTCGGGGTAAAAACGCGTACACCCAGAGGGTACCCGGCAGGGAAGGAAACAGTGTTCCGGCGTGAAATCGGTTTGGGCAACAGGCTGTTAACTTTGGACAAATCGCTAAGCCGGAAGAGCTTTTCGAGAACAGAATGTTTTTGTCTCTCTGGTCTATTCCGTCTCTCTGGTCTATTTAGTCACGACAAGAAAGACTAAAAAGACGGAACAGACAAGATAGACAATGTTTTATTAGGTGATGAAAACAGCGTTCCGGCATCTTCAACAAAAAAGCCCTCGAAGGTTTGCCTTCGAGGGCTTGAATCTGCTGATTTGTATCTTACTGTCTACCCTTTACAATCTCATCAACAATTGAAGGATCGGCAAGTGTCGTGGTATCGCCA
>JAPLKF010000134.1 GCA_026388215.1 Pseudomonadota bacterium
TTATATTCGAGAATCTTTTTAAAATAAAAAAGTGCCTCTTTTGTATTCCCTTCGTTCGTAGCAATTACACCGAGGTTGTTAAGCGCCTCAATATGGTCAGGACGTTCCGCCAATATGCTGAGGTAAAGTCTCTTTGCCTCATTTACCCTGCCCATTTGAGCTTCCTTTAATGCCTCATTGTAAATAAGGTCGAGCTTTCTTTCATCCACCTTGCCCGCTGTGACACCTATATCTTGCCTCTGTCCCTCAGGTGCAGGCTCCTTCCGCTCCTTCCTAATTGCAGGGGTCTTCTGCTTCACACGTTTAGCTATTATTTCCTTCTTAACGACTTCCTTCTTAACGACTTCGGTTTTCTGGACAGCAACCTTTACTTCTTCCTTTGGTTTTGCCTTTTCAGTCTTCACAGGAGTCTTTACAGGCTCAGGTTTTTTTTCTATAAGTGCAACTACAGGCTTTTGGGGCGTCGCCTCTACCTTTTTTGCTTCTACCGTTACAGGTTTTGTCTTTGGCGGCTCAGGCTTCACAATTACCTTTGCAACTACTTTTGGCTTATGAAATGCAGGGATATAAAGATACCCTACAACAGAAGCAATAACCACAATAAGGATGCCATAAACAACCCATCTTGGCTTTTGACCCGGATTTTTAAATGTATAGGTAGTCTTTGTGGTTGTTTGCTTCCTTTCCTGCTGTGCCTTCTTAAGGGCATCAAGGATTATACTCACGGCTTCTCTTCACTTTGCATGATTCTCGGGGTCAGAAATACAACGAGCTCAATCTTTTGTATCTTTTCGGTTTCCACTTTGAAAAGCTTTCCAAGGAGCGGTATGGACATAAGACCCTTTGTCCCGGTGGTTTCCGTTCTCTTTGCGTTCTTGATCAATCCACCTATCACAACAGTTTCACCATCCTTCATCCGTACAATGGTATCTGCTTCACGGACATCAAGGACCGGCACCTGGCTGCCAAGAGGTGATGTTTCTACACTGATCTTATCCGTCAGCATCGGGTGTATATGGAGGATAATATTACCATTACCATCTATCTGCGGTGTAACATCGAGAATAAGGCCAACAGTAATAAATTTCGGTGTATATGTAGCAAGAGGTACACCGCCAACACCAATAGATTGCTGTTCATCGAAATAGACATCCTGTGTTGCAACCTTTATAATTGCCCTTTGGTTATTAAGTGTTGCAATCTTTGGACTCGAAACGACATTCACTGTTCCCTGGGTTCTCAAGAGATCAATAAAGGTATTGTTAATGTCGAGATTTTTCGACCCCACAAAGAAACGAAAGTAGGGAATACCTGCAGGGTAGGCAGTAGTGCCGCTAGGAGGAACTGCTGGCAGGGGGTTTAGAAGCACCTGCTGACCCCTTGCTGCAAACTCTCCTATCCTCGCATCAATAAATCGCCAGTTTATCCCTTCCCTGGATTCATCATTGAGCGTTACCTCCACAATTCTTGCCTCAATCATCACCTGCCTGTGGATAACGTTTTCCGCAGCCTGCAGAAACAAACCGATATCCTTTAGATACTTTGGATAATCGGTGGCAAATACCATCATGGCCTGTCTATTGACCACAAACTTTCCATCCTTAGAAATCAGGTTCTTCAGATTATCTTCAAGATTTTTCCAGATATCTGATTCTGATTCACTTTTAATAGAAACCGTGGAATCTGTTGTGCCTGTTGTGCCTGTAGTTCCTGTACCCCCCGTAGTCCCAGCTTGCGAACCGATTGTACCCACAACAGTGCTTGTGCCTATTTTTTTGAGGGTAAGGTAATTCAGATGAAATATCCTTGCCTCAAGTTTTGGCTTTGAGACATAGATCGTTCTCTCTTCTATTTTGTATGTAAAATTCAACGGCTCAAGGATATATTCCAGCGCCTTTTCCAGGGTCACGTTCTTGAGGTCAACGGTGCATGTCCCCTTTACATCTGGTTCCATGACGACGTTGTAATTAATCTGCTTTGAGATAGCCCTCAGTATGTCCTTGACATCCGCCTCCCTGAAAGAGAAAGAAAAAAGTTCCTTTGATTTAAACACCTCAACACCTTTTTCTTTTTCCATCTGCAAGGATACAGGGCTCGCGATATCAACGGGTTTTACAACTTTAGGAGGTTCCGCTGCCCTCTCTACATGGGCACATGACGAAAACACACACATTAATGCAATTAAAATAAATCTATTTCTCATTTCCCCCTCTCAGTACTTTTCGTTTTTGTTAAGTCCTCAGGAGCAGTATCTTCAATGTTCATTAAATTCAGTACCCTCTTTGAACCATTCCTTTTAGTGAGAATAACCCTGTCTACCCCTATCTCCTGTACCTTTTCGTCACCCACCAAATCACCCTTCTTTACTACTTCATGGTCTATTATCGCAATCCTTTCATTTCCCCTCTCAAGAATAGCAACAAGTTTAAAGGTCGTCTGTAGCTCACGCCTTTTCTCTGTCTTGACTTTGGGAAGCAAAAAGGGGTCTCTCCCCCACGTAACATCAATCTTTTCCAGTTGCGCCCTGACTTCCGGTTTAACCTCCTGCATTCTTGCGGCTGGTTGAGGAACCGCTACAGGAACAGTTGCGGCTGGAGGCACCGGAGCTACTCTCGCCGGGGGTTTCTTTTTACCTGTGAAAAAATAGATATATCCAGCCAGTAGTATCGCTATTACAAGTGCTATGAGTACAGGCTTACTTACCTTCAAATGCCTTCCCCTTCATTGCTTTGAATTCAACCACATATTTCCCGGTCAGAATAGGGTATTCTTTTTCATCATACGAGATTTGAGCCTTTTGAATCCCTCTATAAACCATTTTATTCCCGAGTTCCTCTAAAAATTTTCCTGTTTCGAGAAATCCTCCCTTTATTTCAATCTCAAAAACAGGGTTTATAAGCTGAGATTTTTGTTCAGTTCCAATGGAGGTAAACACACTGCCAAAACGTTCAATAGCAATTCCCCTGTCCCTTGCCAGCTTCATTACCTCCCTCATGAATTCCGGGAATCTTTCAAGGTCTGGCGCCTGGGTCTTGAACTCACTAAGCGATTGCCTCCACTGGGCCTGCTTATTTACAAGCTCAACCATGCCTTTTATTGAGGTGTCTACCTTCTGGTCTTCCTGTTTAATATTTAAAATCTCTTTGCCCCTATTTTTAATATGTGAGGAAAATGGCATATAGAACAGTAAAACCCATGCTACAATCAGGGCTACCGGCAGTCCATACCACAGATAGATACTCTTAAACTTCATATCTTAAACACCTTGCCGTAATTGAAAATTCTATCACCTTTTTCCCTTTTATTGTTTTTATCTCCTTGCTCACTACATCCACGTTCTGCATAAACCCGGACTTTTTGAGGGTAATTATAAAATTAAAAAGGGTTACCTCAAGCGCATCAGGTTCTCCGAATACATACCCTTTCATCGTCACTGTGTAATCATTGCTCACAGCCTTTGTTAAAGCCTGGAATGGAGCCAATTTTGGGAGGCCCTGCTGCCCTGCAGTTGTTGCTGGAGGCGGCTGAACAGGTGGCGCCTTGGGTACCCCAACTGTGGTTGGTGTTTCCGCCTGGGCTTCACTACTAAACTCAACTGATTTCAGATATACATCATTTGGCAGCCTTAATGAGAGATATTTCAATAAGGTAATGAACGTAATATCCTTTTTCTGAATCTCGCTCCTTATTGCAGAGAGCTCTGTGTCACTAAAAGATGATGGTAAAACCCCAAGGACCTTCAAGCCCTCCATCTTCTTTGAAAGGTTTGTCTTTCCTATGCCAACCATCATATTCACTTTATTCAACGTGCTCAGAACATTTAAGGATAAGATTACAAGAATTGCCCCTATAACAATCGTTCCCATTCTTATCAAGCCCTTATACGACTCCTCTTTTCCTCTCTCTTTTATCTCTTTCGGCAACAGGTTCGGGAACAAATCTCTACCCATACACAGGGCGTACGCAGGTATAAACTCACTTTCTACACCCACAGGAACCGTCAAGTAACCTACCTCTTCGACCATGGAATCTTTTAATCTTTCAAAAAAGTTTGGAATCTTCGCCCCTCTACCTGCAATGAAAACCCTGGAGATAGGTTTATCCGGGTATCTCTGGTTGTACACACTGAATGTTCTCTGTATCTCCCCATCAAGCCTCTCAAAAGGCAGCCTCAATACCTCAGTCAACTCTTCATTGAATCCTTTTTCTCGCTTATATTGCTCAGCTTCATCGTAAGAGTATCCTGACCCGCTCATCAGTGCGTCGGAGAAGCTCTCAGATGCTGTTAATATCTCTCTTGCAAACATGAGATTCCTGGCATCGTAGATATATAAACCTGTTCTTCTCCCGCCTACATCAATAACTGCAACAGAACCCTTAACCTCCCCATTTATAGCCTGATTATAGGTAAATGCTATATCCGTGATAAGGGTCACCTGTTTAAACTCAGCATGTTTCAACACGGATAAAACCCTGTTTACGTATTCTTTTCGGGTTCCCACAAAGAGAACTTCTTCCTTTTTTACCCCCTTCTCGTCAACCTCGCCAAGCATCAAGTATTCATACACCATGTCTTCGAGAGGTGTTGTCAAAATCTTCGTGGTTGACCAGTTAAGCACTTCTTTTTGCTCTTTTTTCGGAAGGATGGGGATGGTAAATGTTTTTTTAATAATGTCCTCTGAGGTAATCCCGATGAGGACCTCGAGGTTTATTCCTTCCTTCACCTTGATATCGGAAAATATCATCTCAAGGTCATCAAGGTCACCACTATAAGGGTAATCACCTTTTGAGACAATGTTTTTTGCCCCTCTGCATCTCACATACTTAACGCTGACTGTGCCTATATCTATGCCTAATATATCCATATTGCTCCGCTAATAAAATAACCAGAGATAAAAACAATCATCAATAACCAAATCTCAATGACCAGACAATGACCAATAACCAAATTACAAATTCCAGACTTTATTTGATTATTGGTAAATTGGTTATTGTTCTTTATTTGGTATTTGAACATTGGTGTTTGGTGATTAGTCATTTATCATCTCTATTATATTGTATACCATTGATATGTCAATAAAAAAGTACATTGTAAGGGTGATGCTGGGGTCAGGTCTTGAATTATCAGTTTTTATTGTCAACATTCTTTACCGCCTTACTGACAGTGGTATAATGAATCTTTAAGTAATCGGCAATTTCTTTCAACGTATAGCCACATTTTACATGAGCATCATACATTATCTTGTTTCTCAAAACTTTGCTCTTTTTTTTACCACTCTTGAAAAGCTCTTCAAGCCTTGGCCTGTCCATGTGTCGCTGGTTTCTCGGTACTTCTTTCAATTCATTCTTTTCTGTCAGAACTGTTTTGCATTTTTCGATGAATCTTTTTTCTCCAAGGAATATCTGTCCTTTTAGATTCTTCCAGGGAGTCTCTTTCTTAATACCTTTTATGACAAAGTTTCTGTATAGTTTTTGTGCTCTTTTCTTATCATTGCTGAACTGTCCGAGTATCCAGTCAATAGTAAGATATTGCGGTATTCCTTTTCCGCTTATAGTGGACAGGTAACTACTCCATCTCCAGTCCCCCGGTTTTTCCGTAAGATTTGCTCTTACAGGGTTTAAAACAACATACCGGCATAATTCGAGGAGATAGCTATCTTTATCAACGATGATTGCCTTATACCTTCCCTGGAAAACATGTCCCGTCTTCTTATATTTCCAGTTATATTTCTGGGTATAGATACCATTTAACTGCCTCATACCCCTTGAGAGGTTTCCGTCGGGAGTCTCTATAATCAAATGGTAATGGTTATCCATCAAGCAGTATGCATGGCATAACCAATGAAATCTTTCTATGACAAAACTTAGGATGGCAAGGAAATGTTCCCGATCTTTGTCGTTTCGGAAAATTCTGTTACCGGCATTACCCCGTGAGGTAATGTGGTA
>JAPLKF010000135.1 GCA_026388215.1 Pseudomonadota bacterium
TATGCTGTTTAAAAGATTTTGGCATGTGAAATGGATGATACACAGTCCAAAAGTATAGCTTTTTATCAGAAAAATTGTAAATTCCTGTTTTTTTAGGTACAATATCATTTATGAATAAGGTACTTATTATAGACGATGAAAAGGATATACTCGATAGTCTTTCTTCAATTTTAAAGGATGAGGGTTTTCATGTATTTAAGGCTACTGATGGCAGGGAAGGACTTTCCATTTTCGAGAGAGAAAAACCGGAAATCATCCTCCTTGATGTATGGATGCCTGAGATGGATGGTTTGCAGGTATTGAGAAACATAAAGAATAAAGATGAAAATGCTATTGTAATTGTTATATCTGGACACGGAACGATCTCTACTGCGGTAGAAGCGGTAAAGATGGGTGCCTATGACTTTCTTGAAAAACCCCTGTCTATAGACAAGGTGCTTGAGGTAATTTTTAGAGGTTTGAATAGGGAAGATAAACTTAAAGAAAAGATAGATGATTTTAAGATAGGAATCTCAAGAGGTTTTGATATTTTTAAGCAGAAGACAATAGGAAAAAGTATTGTGGTATATGGGGTCGGTCTTCATTCAGGCGTAAAAACAGGAATGATACTTCTTCCAATGCCTGAAGACACAGGCATAATCTTTGAACATATACCTGATGGTGAGCGTATACCGGCTTATATTGATTATGTATATTCTGTTGGATATGCTTCATCTGTGAAAGGAAAATATTGTATTGTAAGAACCATTGAACATCTTCTTGCTACATGTCATATGTATGGCATCACCAACCTTCTGATAAAAGTAAGTGAAGAGATACCAATATTTGATGGTTCTGCTATTGAGATATGCAATAAGATGGAAGAAGCCGGCATAGTTGAACAGAAAGAGGGGATTGAACCCCTAAGGATTCAACGGAGGGTTCAGCTTTCAAATTTAAATAATGGTAAATCTCTATATATAGAGCCCTCTGATGTATTTGAAGTTGATTATCTTTTAGAACATTCAAAACCGATTGGTATTCAGAGATACCATTTCATGGGGGATAAAGATAATTTTGTGAGGGAGATAGCCCCCGCCAGGACGTTCGGATTTATAAAGGATTTTGAACAACTTGCAAAGATGGGCCTTGCCTCAGGTGGAAGGATAAACAATGTAATAATCTTGAGTGATGAAGAAGTAATCAATACGCAACTTAGATTCGAGGATGAGTTCGTGAGGCACAAAATACTCGATTTAATTGGAGATATATACCTTCTCAACAGACCAGTGATAGGCAGAATTGTGGCGAAACAGACAGGACATATTGAAAATATTGCGCTTGTTAAAGAACTCAAGAGACTTTTTTACGAATAAATCTCGATATTATAAACTCTGCAACACCTTTTATATCATCCCTTTGAAATGTAGGGACATGAGCGTCTATTGATTCATCCGTTATAATTGCGATAAGGTTTTTATCATTGTAACATAGAGGTTTAGCCCCTTCCTTGGGATGATAGATTTCAATCTTTGGCATATTCCCTTGTTTGTATCCTTCGGTGATTAGAATTTCAACATTGCTTACGTATCTGGACAGAATTTCATCCAGCGTTAGTTCAGTTTCAACATCTTCTACCAACGCTATCTTTTTGGGGGAAGATATGATTACAATCTTTGCGCCTGCCTTTTTATGTCGATAGGTATCTTTGCCGATTATATCGATCTCAAAATTATGAGGATGGTGTTTTATTGTGGCTACCTTGAGACCCTTGTCTTTGAGCACTGGTATCAATCTTTCTATAAAAGTTGTCTTTCCGACCTTTGATTTGCCAACTATAGAGATTACAGGAATATTCTTTTTATCCATAATCTCTTAAGGCTGTAATTTTTCTGAGAAGTAGAAATGGAAAGCGACTATTACTAATGAGTGGGTAATAATTCCCTTTTCTATGAGTGAAGGAATTTCTAATATGGGTACAAGCACTACCTCTATGTCTTCATCGTCATCAAGGTTTTTCTCGGCAACCTTTTTTACGTTTTCAGTGAGATATGTATGGCAGAGGTTATTAAATATTGCGGGGTTGGGATTCGTAGCCCCTAAGTACTGTAAGTTTTCTCCCGTATAACCCGTCTCTTCTAAAAGTTCCCTCAATGCAGCATTCTCCGGCCCTTCATCATCCACAAGACCTCCAGGTATCTCAAGGGTTACTTCTCTTGAGCCATGCCTGTATTGTTTGATCATCACGACTTCTCCGTTTTCAGTAATAGGGATAATATTCACCCAATCGTTAGTGTCTATTGTGTAAAACTCACTTATTCTCTCTGTCCTTGGAGAGTGTGCCTGATTTATTAGTATTTTGAATACCTTGTAATCCCTATCTACCCTTGAATCTAAAAGTTTCCATTCTTTTATCATAACGTGTCAGGTTAAGAAGCTAACATAACACCTTTTAGCTTTTCAACTGCATTTGTAATAATTCAGCAGTCAGCCTTAAAATATTTAGTACTTATTGATGATCCAATCAATTATTTTTTTCTTTCATCGGTTTGCCACAGCAGATCAAATCACAAGTCTCAATACAACCGCATGCGTTATCTACCGCCACAACCATACCACAAATATTGCAAATTAATTTGCTACCCTTCTTCAATCCTGGTGTTTTGGCAGGTTTTGTTTTTTTCACAGTCTTTTTTGGTGTTGCCTTTTTTACTACTTTTTTTGTTGCCATTGTATTACCCCCTTTTCAATTTATTCTATAAATAGTTTCTCCTTCTATTGTATAAAAATCTTATATTCTGTCAAGTTAAAATTTTTTGGTTTAAGTTGTCGGTAAGGAGAAATTATATGGTTATACATAAATATTTTGCAAAGTCATGAAAAGAAAAAAAGTCTTGCAAGAAAGACTGTGAGAATTGTTTTGGTTTAAGAGAAAAAAATCCTATAACAAAAAAGGTTTTATTTTTTGCTATCATTAGTTTTGACCCAGCAGATCAAATAACAGACTACATCATAACTAACATGTAGTATCTACAGTTTAACTGCACTGCTTATGATATAACTTAGCTAACTGTTTTTTTGAATCCCTGTCATCTTCGCTGGTTTTGCTTTTGTTACAAACTTTTTAACTTATTTTTTTATTGCTGCTTTTTTGGCTGCCTTCTTCGGTGCTGCCTTTTTTACTACTTTTTTTGTTGCTGCCTTCTTCGGTGCTGCCTTTTTTACTACTTTTTTTGTTGCCATTGTATTACCCCCTTCGGTTTTTATTTTGAAACTATCTGTCTTTACTATTCTACAAAATGATTTTTCTGTCAAGAAAAGTTTTTAAAAAATATATTTTTACTATTTTATTTTTTACTACTCGACGTTCACTTAATTTATATATGACACATATTATTAAATGTACATTCGGCGCATGCATCATCAGTATAAGGTTTGAATGGTTTTGAACTATTTAGAATATCTCTTAAAACTGTTTTTATTACTTCAATATATTTTTCCTGTATATGTTCCCTTTCTATTTTTGTGTTACCTTTAAATAAAAATTCCTCTTCATTATTCCTGAGCAGTATCAATTTTGCATTGATGTTACCCAAAGGTATATTAAATGTATTTTGAAATAGATGAACATAGGTAGGTAATTGAAGCGAATTTATATTCTTGCGTATATCTTCGATCGAATTGAGAGCTGTTTTTTTAAGAGAGCCCTGAGAGTATTGTTTTATGCCACCTGTTTTATAATCTACTATTACATACTCATTCTCTTGCGGGTAAAAATCTACTCTATCTATCCTGCCTTTAAATTTTATTTTCTCGTCATCTAACACAATTTTATCTTCTATCCTTTCTTCAAGATATTTTATCGTGAATGGTCTTGATGCCTCTTTTACATTTTTCTTTAAGAATGATTCTAATTTATATGTAGTGAGTTTTTTGAAAAGATAATATTCACCTGTAATTAATCTGTTTGTAAAATGTCTTTCTATCATATCATACATATTTGAAAGAATTTCATCATACATGGAAGGGGTAATTTCTCTATTTTTAAATATCTCAAATGTGTTGCAGAGGATACGATGGATAATCTTTCCTCTGTCCATTACATCTATATCTTCTGTTACTTCTCTTTTTTGTTCAAAGTTTAAAATATGGCTGTAATAAAAAACTGTCGGGCAACGTATGTAATCATCAATTTCTGAAGGTGTGTATAACCTTGTTGAAAGTAGTCTGAGGATATTTTCTGTTTTTTTAATTTCAGGCAATATTTCCTGGGGTTTTAAATTGATTCTATAAATTGATCTATCTATTTTTATCACACCTATTTCTTTTTTACTTTTTTCTTCTTCCCATAAAATCTGTTCGATATATCTGCTTCGTGGTTTATCTTCTGAATCGATATAAAGCAGGTGGACATCTTTTGCAGATTCTATTAAACGATAAAAATAGTATCTGTAGATTTCTTCGTTGTGTTCGGGCGTTGGTATACCGAGTTTATCATATACACCCAGCGGTACAAGTGGGTCAATCTTTTTTGGCTCAGGAATTATTCCTTCATTCACATCAAGTATAACAACCCTGTCAAACCGTATATTTCTTGATTCGAGGACACCAAGAATTTCAACAGGCTCTATTGGTTTTGTTTCAAAAGGTAAGGTGGTTGATTTTAGGGACTGTAAAATAAAATCACATAATACCCGTCTGTTCTCCTCTTCGCCTGGATGGAATCGCTCCTTACTAAATTTTGTATGCTTCATCTTTTCTAAAAGTTCAAACATCTTCTTAAATATTTCACCCGAGAGGATGTATGAGCGGATTGGTGTGTGATTGAGAGTGAAATCGAGTGCTTCTTCAATCTTCTCTGAGTATTCATACAGTGTGTTGGCATCCTCAAAATTTTCGAAAAATATTTTATGTATCCTTTTTAATACTTCCCGATTGTCCACTATTCCCAGCCTGGTAGCCTTTTCAATCTCTTCTAAGATTATGAAAGGTTTATTGGCAAGATTGCTTTCTGGATAGCCTCCAGTGAGTGATTTTTCAATATCCAGCAGGAATGTTCTTATGTCTGCGCCAAGCATCAGGTTTTTCACAAATGGATGGAGGATCACATTGAGATAATGTCTGGCCGGGTAGAGGCCTTCTTTACGTCTTGCAATCTGAGCGTTTAATATATTTGAGATTAGATCAAATACAGGTGTTCTTGCAAGAGGATAACCAAGGGAGATATTGTATCTTGTATCGATTCTATCTATTGCAAATGTGAGAAGAGGGAAAAGGGGCTCCGATGTTGGAAGAATAATAGCTGTTTTTTGTGCATCAGTTGTTTTTAAGATTTTATAGACCTTTAAAATTTCCGAATGAATATCAAAACCAGAGTAAATTTTTATACTTTTATGATTTGTCCTTTCACAGGGTATGTTTTCAATTTGAGCGCCAAAGTATGAGGCCAGATGAGTGAGCATCTGCCAGTCTTCAACTTTGCCCTCTAAAATAATATCTCCCTTACCCTTCTCCCAAATATCTTTTAAAAGCTCTTTTTCTGTACCGGTGAGGCCGAAAAGTCCTGCGAAATAGATGTGTGCAAATTCGTTAAAATCAATTTCCCCTATAACATCTAATGCGCTTAAATATTTATAGCCCCGTGTGAAGTATTTATGCCTTTTTAGAGTCTCATGAAACTCATCCCTTAAAATGCTTATGTTTATGAGCAGTGTATTAACACCTTCAGGAACGTCATACCCTATTTCTGCGTTCCTTTCTAGGGAATGTAGTTTACTGTTGGGGATATTTTCAGTGTCGAGTTGATTGATAAAATCGAGGAGATATTGACCCCAATAAAAAAATTCTCCAAAACCATTCTCGCGAAACGGGTGGTTGTTAAAGACATCCAAAGATTGAATCGATTGATAGAGCAACCAGATTGCGTCAGCGTACTCTAAGTCGGTAAAGGTATGATATTTCTTTTTTGCCACGTAATCGATGAATTCATCCATAGAGAAGAAACTGGGGGGATAGAAGGGTTGAGTAGCCTTTTCTGCAAATTTTCTTTTTAAATAGAGGGAAGGTCTCTTTCCTGCAAAGACAACCGCAGTTTCTGAGAGGGGTTTTCCACCCGCAATGATAAAGTTTTTCAATGCTTCAATAAAATCTGTTCCCAGTGGAATGGAGTATATTTTTTTCATGGAGCAATTATCCTATTATCATCAATATATAACAGGTACTTTTTAATAGACTTACCCTGGTGAATCTTCTGTAAGAGAGATGCGTAATTTGTTATCTGTTCACCATGCTCTATGGCATGAGATTCTCCTGTCTTAAAATCAATTACATCTACATGGTCACTATGTATGATAATCCTGTCAACCTTATAAGTTTCACCTTTGCGATCAATTATTTCTTTCTCCGTATATACAATGTCACCTTTTTCAGGGAGGAAAAACTTTTTGAATTCAGGGTGGTGGAAAAATTTGATTATCGTATTTTTTATTTCTTCTTCATATGGATGGAAACCATATTTTGCAATCCCCGTAGTTATACATGTATTCAAAAACTCTTCATGGTCATCCGGTAGCTCTTTGACCATGGAAAGGATGTAATGAATAACATCGCCCTTCTTTTTTGCAAATATCTGGTTTTTTGATATCTTTTCCGGTTCTACAAATTTTGTTTTTATTTTCTCTATCCATTTAATGTCGTCTCCAATGTTATCAAAAAACAGAATATTTTCTTCATCTCCTATCCTATGTTCCATGAACAGTGAAGAGCGCTTACCTATTTCTATGGTATTATCTTTCACATATTTTTTTAAATCATCTATATTGAAAAGATAATCGATAAGATGATTTTTCTGTCTTTCCGAATCGGTTAAAAACATGTATAGTTCCTTTTCTGCCCTCGTACAGGCAACATACATGTTGTTAAGTTCATCAAACAGGTATTCCGCCTCTTTTTCCTGATAGATGTTTTTGAGGTTTTCTGAATAGTCAGTAAAGTCTTTCTTTATGTAGAGAAGTTTCAATATGTCTTTTTCTGATACATAAAATTTCGCTTTATCTCTGCTGTCAGAGGCGCCGAAGGTATTCAGTTTTAAAAATGGCAGGATGACAATAGGAAACTGTAGCCCCTTTGCCTTATGAATCGTGAGCACTTTAACGGCATTTGCCCCTTCTGTGGTTTTCAATAAAAATGGTGCCTCTGTCTCTGGACTATCACCATAAAGATTACCTGAGCCTTCATTCCAGAACCTAAGGAAACCGGTGAGATTATTCTCCCCGAGGCCCTCCCTCTCTTTTATAAGCTCACACACATGGAGGAAGTATGGTGCATCTTCGGAAAAATGCTTTAATATGCCCCATCTTTTCAGGAAAAGAACAACAAGCTCATAAAGCGGGAGATATCCGGCGCTTTTAAAGAAATATTCAAAATACGTATCCCAGAGATGGGGATAATCCTTTTGAAACATTTTATAAAGATGGTGAGGCGTATTATTTATTCTATTGTCTGTTATCCATTGAATGATTTCATCTTCGATGATTTCAGTCTTGTTAAGGAAAATTTTTCCGGTGATAAATCCTGCGAAGGACATATCATCACCCGGTGTATTGATAAACTGCAAAAAGCTTATCATCTCTTTTATTAATGGATTATTCTTCACATTCACGGTGAATTCTGAATCGACGCTTATGCCCATTTCAAGAAGTATCTTCACAATGAATTGTGCCTCTTCCCTTCTTCTTGTAAGAATAGCAATGTCTTTATCCTGAAAGACATTGCTATTTCTTATCTCCCTAATTAGTTTCTTAAACCTTTCCCCGGTTATTTGATTTTTCTCTTCCTTGACAAATGTTTCCTTTGTCTTCCCCTCGTCATCCTTTTGAATGAGCTTTTCTATATAGACATGCCCCTCATCCTTTTTTGATTCAAGGCATGACTGAGTTGAATCCTGATATGTTTCTATAATCTCTCCTCTACTTTTTGGGAATATGTCCTTCATCATGGATTCAATGATATTGTTCAAATTTGGAGGACTGAATATTGTATTGTTGAATGTTACAATATGTTCACCGCTTCTGTAGTTTGTGCCAAGATTAAGCCTGTAGACTGGATAGGATTGATAAGTACGTGCAACTTCATCGACGAGTTCTGGCTTTCCTCCACGCCAGCGGTAGATTGCCTGCTTTTTGTCTCCCACAAGAAAGAGCGCACCACCTCTGCTCAGTGCTTCTTCCACAAGGACTTCAATATTTTTCCATTGAAGGTGATTTGTATCCTGGAACTCATCTATAAGGAAATGGAAGTATTGTTCTGCGAGGGCATAATAGATTTCAGGAATAAAGTGTTCTCTATTGATTATCTGTTGTAATAATTTGTTAAGTTGTTCTATGAGTATAAGCCTTTTACGATAGGTAATCTCCTTTTTGAGCATTTGTTTGAATAGATTGTATATTTCTATGTATGAGGAAAACTTAAACTCAGATATGGCTTCTGTAAACCTTGCAAGTAGTTGCCTTATTTCTTGCCACAATTTTTCGTATTCTTCGTCAGGCAGGGCGCTTCCTTTGTTTAAACATTCTTTTATCGTTTGTTTTTTGAAGTAGCTGCTACCCTTAAATTCAAGTCTATTTGAAATGGAAAACTCCGTGAGGGCTTTTAAAAAATTTTTGTTCACTTTTATTTGAGACATTGTTTTCAGGTAGTGTGATAGTACCTTAAAATCTTTTTTAATCTGTTTTCGAACAAGTTCAAGCCGGTCTATGTTAATTGTATATGCAAATTCTTTATTTTCTTTTGCCTCTTCTTTCCAAAAGTTATAGATGGTGTCCCTTAAAAATATTTTGGGTATCCAGCTTACATTCTCGCCTTCCATTTCGATATAATTTTTCAGGAACCTGTCAAACTTTTCTCTTACGGTTTTATCTTCAAGTATCTGTTGCAGGCATTCCTGGAGTACGAAATCAATATATAATGAAGATTCGGTGGAGATATCAAAATCAGGAGGAAGGTTTAATTTAAAAGCAGATGCCTTCAGGGTGAGGTTTACAAAGCTGTCAATTGTGCCCACTTTAAAATCGTAAAAATTCCTGATCAAATCCTCAAAATTGTTTTTTATTGTTTCAATAATGTCATTTCTTAAGGATTCGAGTCCTGCCTTGGCGGGATTGAATCCTTGACCCCTCATTTCTTCACTGCTTAAGATTTCATCAATTGGTTTACGGGAGGAATGTTCAAATGGGATATCCAGGATAATCCGTTTCATCCAGTCAATGATACGGAGGCGCATTTCTGCAGCCGCTTTATTTGTGAATGTGATGGCAACGATATTGGATATATGATTCTTTACAGGGCTTTCAATGAATTTATCGATGGCGAGTAATTGAAGGTATCTTAGTGCAAGCCTGTAGGTTTTACCAGCACCTGCTGATGATTTTACGGTGAGGATATGGGGCAATTCCCAATTATTTTTCATAAGAGAATATGGTTATTTCTCTTAAGTAGTTTAAAAAAATTATCCACCTAATTTGTTCCCCCTTATTATATTGAATATACCATAAATACCTTATCCACTCATTATTTCATTACTTTTTGCTTAGGTTCTTTACCCATCCAACCCCTTTTGGCATTTATCAATAGTTGACCCATTCCTCCTTGACAGCTTATAAAAATACATCTATATTTTTTCCTGTGACTTCTGTGTATTTAGACCTGATCAAGGAAATCGATCGTCTCTGGGCCCCGGTGTATCCCTATTTAGCGAAACAGATTAATGAACTCTACGGCCGAAAAGACGGGAACATAATGGAAATTGGCCCCTTCTGTGGGACAATATTTGCCTTACATAAACAGAATATTGGTAGCTCTTTCCTCATTGCAACCTTTCCGCAGGGGATGGGTAGTTTTTTCTGTCAGGAAGTAATGAAAATGGGGCTTGAAAAGAAAATCAATGTTATTGAAACAGAGACCTCCCTATCCTGTGTTAAAGAAAACACTGTCGATCTTGCCATTTTTCGAGGGGCCTTATTCTTCCCCTCCCTGTTCCAGGTCAATCTTTCGGCAGTCCATAGGATTCTCAGGACCAATGGGGTTGCCTTCATAGGGGGAGGGTTCGGGAAATTCACCCCCCGTAATTTGATTAAGGATATCGGGGCACAGTCACGAGACCTAAACCTCAGGATTGGTAAGATTGAAATAAGGTCAGATAAGCTATGGCAGGACATCAAGGCGAGCAAACTGAAAGGAAAGATTGAGGTCATATCCGAAGGTGGCTTATGGGTGGTAATGAAAAAGTAGGCAGGGAGAAGAAATTAGAGCATCCTTACCTTTGACAGAGGCCTGATTCTCTCTACTTCTGGATTGAGCCAGTAGGGAGGGGACTCGCCTTTTAATACTGATAGAAGGTTGCTGGCGGCAACTTCAGCCATCTTTGCCCGTGTCTTTCTCGTTGCACTCCCTATATGTGGAAGGAGTATGACGTTATCAAGCTCAAGAAGGGGATTATCCTCGCCTATGGGTTCCCTTTCGAACACATCGAGACCTGCCCCTCCTATCCACTTTTCTTTCAGGGCTTTTACCAGAGCCGTCTCATCAACCGTAGGCCCCCTCGAGGTATTAATCAGGATGGCGCCTGATTTCATCAATCTGAGACCTTTTTCGTCTATCATATGGTATGTTTCTTTTGTGAGAGGGGTGTGGATGCTCACAAAGTCCGATTCCCTGAGCAGGTCTTCAAGAGGTCTGTATTCAACACCAAGCCCGTTTTCTTCTTCAGGAGAAATCCGGGCAATATCAGTGTAGAGAACCTTCATATTAAACCCCTTCGCCCTTTTTGCCACTGCCTTCCCTATCCTCCCGAGGCCTATAATGCCTATTATGCTTCCCCAGACACTCTCTCCAAGAAGCAATGTAGGGGACCATGAAATTTTCCAGTTGAGTTTTCGTACAAACCTGTTTGCCTCTATAATCCTCCTCGATACACTTAAGATGAGGGCAAACACAAGATCGGCTGTTGCATCGGTGAGGACACCAGGGGTATAGCCGATATATATACCTCTCTTTGTGGCTTCATTCACATCTATATGCTCAAAACCTGCACTAAAGGTACTGATTACTTTAAGTTGAGATGCGGCCTCGATAATGTTTTTATTGATTCTGTCGGTGAGGAGACAGAGAAGTCCATCCTTATCCCTGATGTTCTGTATGATTTCTTCCTCCCCAGGAGGCACATCATAAGGGTGGAGCACAACGTCACAAAACTTCCCTATAAGCTCCAAACCTGGCGGAGGGATCCTTCTGGTAATGTACACTTTAGGTTTCATATA
Source organism: Pseudomonadota bacterium (assembly GCA_026388215.1). Classification (NCBI taxonomy): domain Bacteria; kingdom Pseudomonadati; phylum Pseudomonadota; species Pseudomonadota bacterium. Next base: position 11,295 of record JAPLKF010000135.1, read on the forward strand.
CTACCCCCTTAATAGAAAAGAATTTCCTTGTAGAAGAACCCATTCCGTTCAGCAAATTTTCATCGTGTACTTCACACAACCTCAATCATGATCCGTCAGTGCAGGAGTTCCTCGATGATTTCAGCCGCATCTCTGACGTATTTGACACAAATGGTATAAAACAAATTTTTTTCTTTTATGAGCTTAATCCCCCCTAATGTACTTATGTCATAACCAAGCAATTCCCTGCATTTAATGGAGCCATTGCGTGATTTAAACCTTTCAACAAATTCTCTTACAATGAGGTATGTCTTTTCTTTTGCCTCTTCATCCTCGGCCTTTATCTTGCCATGCTTAAGCCCTATGACTATGAATGCACCGGTCACGGCCCCGCACACTTCGCCCATACGTGCCATCCCTCCCCCAAAGGCACCTGCGACCTTGAGCGCAGTTTCTTTTTCAAGGCCCAATTCAGGGCCATAGGTTGATAGTATTGCCTGGGAACAGCTGAAGGTTTCCTTGAAGCAGCTCACTGCACGTTCAGGATTATTCATCTTTCATCCTCATTCCTCTTTTAAGATCACAACCTCTATCTTTTTCCTCAACCCTTCTGCAAACTTCTCTGCATTCATTCTTGTCCCGATTATTTTGCCGTAATGCATCGGTATTGCAATATCGGGTTTAATATCGAGGGCTGCCTTGACCGCCTCTTCTGCTGTCATCACGTAAATTCCTGATACTGGTAGAAGGGCAATGCCCACATTTTTAAAAGTCTTCATCTCCGGGATGTAGTCTGTATCCCCGGCAAGGTATATCCTCTCTCCTCTTACCGTGAAGATGTACCCCACGCCGTCTTTATCCTTTGGGTGAAACTTCTTGTCAATGTTGTATGCCGGTACTGCTTCAATACGAATGCCGCCTATATCCATCACATCCCCCCGTTTTGCTATCTTCACATTTCCTGATAACTTCTCTGCACAGGAAGGTGTGGTAACTATCACGGTATCTGGTCCCTGAATCTTCTTTATGTCCTCTGGTGAGCAGTGGTCATGGTGTTCATGGGTTATCAGGATTATGTCCGCTCTGTCCTCTTCGCCGCTATCTTTTATTTTGAATGGGTCTGTATAGATAACCTTCTCACCTGTAATTTTAAATGTATCATGGCCGAGCCAGTGGATATCTTTGACCAGTAATTTTGCACCTTTCACATCAGCCATCGCACTTACTGCAAAGCCAAGGATAAGGATTATCACGAATATGGATAGAAACCTTTTCATAATACCCTCCCGATTTTTTAATAATTATAGCATAAAAAGATTGTCTATCTGCAAGTCAGAACTGCCCTTTCATGGCATAAGCTTCGACCGTATAAGCCTTATTGTCCTGGCGACCTAATGGTCAGCCATCTTTGATGTATCAATTAGAGAGCTGATAGCTATTTGCTGAGAGCTGCCTTTCAGTAATCCCCCTCCTGTGTAATGCCGGAGAGAACCCAGTTTTTCTCACTAATCTTTCGTGTGAAGGTCCAGTACTCGAGAAACTTTACAGGATTTGTAGAACTTCCTGAGATGACCTGGTTATTCGTTTCATCAATTGTATAATCGAGAAGGCTTGCGAGAAATTTGACCGTGATATATTCTTCGCCCCGATCCTGGGCAGCATCGACGATCTCCACCTGGCGAACGGCGATGTTCTCAAGGCGGTTGATTTGTTTATCTGCTATGGTTTTGTTTATGTCTTCCTGAAATGTGCTTAACATCTGTGGGGTCAGAAGATGTCTTGCCCCGCTCAAATCGAGTTTTGTCCATGCACTCTGGATCTTGAAGAAGTTGTCCTCCACAGTCTCTTTAAACCTGCCTTCATTGAAGGACGGATCCATTTCCCTGATGTAGCGGAGCCCTTCTTCCATTGTAGAAGGGGTATAAGCCTCTTCTGCGGCAGGGGCATCGTATGTATAAGAAGGGGCATAGGCACTCCCTTGAGAACTCATCTGCATCTCCCTTCGGGCCCGAAAACGTTTGACTACAAAATAGATGATCGCCAGGATGACGAGGATGATGATAATATCACCAAAACCGAATCCTCCACCACCCCATCCCTGTCCACCGGCGTAACCGTGGCCACCAAAAAGCATACTCCCTATCATTCCTCCAAAGAGCCCCCCACCAAGCCCGTAAAGGAAGCTTCTCCCAATTCCCATTGAGGGTGCAGATTGCTGCACAGGGGGTCTTTGAGCCATCCCCGGCTGCTGTGTTGGTTGTGATGGCTGGGAGGGTGTGTTCCTCTGGTAGGACCTGCCGGAGCTGAACCCACGGCTTCCAAATGACCTCCCGCCACCTGCCCTTGCAAAGGCTATAGATTCCATCCCGATAAAGAAGAGAAATAATAATGTAACGATAACCACCATCATCTTAAGCAGATGATTTGTTTCCCTTTTCATGTATTACCCCCTAATTAATTTAGGATTAAAGTTGAAGGAGGATATCATACTGTGTTAAATAATGTCAATTCAGCAGCCAGCATTCACTGATTCTCAAAGGGGTGAAAATATGAGGATAAGATTTTTAGGTGCAGCAAGGACAGTCACGGGGTCGTGTTACCATTTATCTACGAATGGTATGCAGCTACTCGTTGATTGCGGGATATATCAGGGGAAAAATGCCGATGAGGTAAACAGGATACCCTTTCAGTTTAATCCAGAGGAGATAAACTACCTCCTTCTCACCCATGCCCATCTTGACCATTCAGGTCTTATACCAAAACTTGTGATGGAGGGGTTCCGTGGCAGGATCATAACCACATCAGCCACTGCTGACCTCGTAGAGATAATGCTCTATGACTCGGCCCATATTCAGGAAAAGGACGCAGAGTGGTTAACAAAAAAATCCTTCAGGTCTGGGAAGGATGAGATATTTGAGCCTCTGTATGCTGAGGAGGATGTAAAGGCAGCTGTACCCTTTTTCGATAAAAAGACGTACGGGAACATAGAAGACTTGGGTAATAGGGTGAAATACAGGTTTATAGATGCAGGCCATATCCTTGGCTCTGGTTCACTGGAGCTATGGTATCAGGATGGCGGCGGTAATGAGAGAAAGATTGTATTTTCTGGTGATATTGGAAAAAATGAAAACCCTGTCATAAATGATCCTCAACACGTAGAGGAAGCAAATTATGTTGTTGTTGAATCTACCTATGGCAACAGGTTCCATAAGAGTGTCGAGGAAAGTATCGATGAAATGGTAGAGGCGATAAAAGGCACATTCAAAAGGGGAGGGAATGTCCTTATACCGGCCTTTGCCGTGGGGAGGACCCAGGATGTTTTATATGTATTGAATAAACTGGTAAAGGAAGGGAGGCTCAAGGATCTTGATGTCTATGTGGATAGCCCCCTTGCCGATAAAGCGACAAAGGTATATATATCACATCCAGAATATTTCGATGGAGAAGCAGTGAACGTGTTTAAATTTAAAAGTAGTGAGGGAATGAGAATCCACTTTACTACAGCTGTTGAGGAATCGCAGAAAATCAACAAGATAAAATCAGGGGCAGTTATTATTGCAGGAAGTGGTATGTGTGAGGGGGGACGCATAAAGCATCACTTCAAGCATAATATATGGAGGTCCGAATGCAGCATAATATTCACAGGTTTTCAGGTTAAGGGTACCCTCGGGCGTCATATCGTTGATGGGGCGAAGACCGTCCATGTCCTTGGAGAGGAAATGGTTGTGAGGGCAAAGGTATATACTATCGGAGGATTTTCAGCCCATGCAGACCAGAAAGAACTCCTCGAGTGGCTTGGTACATTTATAAGCAAACCAGAGGTCTTTATAGTGCACGGTGAAGAATCTGTTTCACTTGAATTTGAGAGGATTGTCAACGAGAGGTTGGGTCTTAGCACCCATGTTCCCCAGAAGGGAGAGGAGTTAGAGATTTAGTTTGAAGACCAATATTGCTTATCAATTAATTCGCAGCAAGAAGAGGAAAAAGACGATGACCCTGAAGATCAGGATGGATGGAAAAATAGTAATCTATGCACCCCACCATACATCTAAGGGCGATATAGATATGTTTTTTAAAGAAAAGAGTTCGTGGATTTCTAAAAAACTGATTGAGAGGGATAGACAGATTGACAGCACCGAACAGGCAAAAAGGTTTGTTTCAGGAGAAAGATTTCTCTATCTGGGAGAAGATTATCCGCTTAAGTTCCATGATACAAATGGTGGCAATACCCCGCTTAAGTTATTGTACGGTACATTTCTCCTTGATAAAGATAGGGTGGATGAGGCAAAGGAACTTTTTATAAAGTGGTATAGAAAGAGAGCAGCAGAAGAGGTAGGGGAAAGGGTAGATTATTACAGTAAGAGGCTCAGGCTTTTTCCCCTAAATATAAAGATAACGAGCGCACGCTCCCGTTATGGTTCTTGCTCACCAGATAACAGACTCTCCTTCAGCTGGAGAATCGTAATGGCCCCCTATACTGTAATAGACTATGTTGTGATCCATGAACTTGCACATATAAGGGAAAAGAACCATTCGAGAAAGTTCTGGAGCAATGTGGAGAAAATTATCCCTGACTATAAGAAGCGCAGGCTCTGGCTCAGGAAAAACGGGCATCTGTTGATGGTATGATTGAAAGGTTGTGAACCATCATTGTTTGGATTAATAAACAGAAAAATTATTTTTGTGTTGAATAAATAAAAATGGTGTTTTACAATAGATTCATACTGTGATAATCTAAATAGGAATTAAAGAGGGGGGGGGTTAAAACCGATATCATAACTATTTACATTTAAGCCAATAGAATCATTATAATTAAACCTTATATTTGATAGGTAGATAATGATATAAGGGGTTTATTTTTAAATTCAATTGTGCATTCTATGGTAAGCATTACAGGGGAAGGAGGTAAGGGTGTTGGATTTTCAAAAGATAAAAGGTTTCTGTAAGAAGGCTTTTACCCCTATCACAATCATGTTAATCCCTCATAGCAATGTGAAAACCTTGAACTTTAAGATTCCCTCTATAGGTATTGTTATCTCAATAATCCTATGGATTTTCGGGACTGTTTATATTGTTTCCATTGCTGTAGACACGGTGAAGTATCATATCATGGAAAAGAAGTTTAACTATTATTCACAGCAGTTTTTAGAATTACGCACGACCATAACGGCAATCAAAAATGCAGAAAGCGAGTTTAAAAGGCTGTTCCATTTTGGCACCAAAGAAAAGATCCTTGAAAACGTTGAGACCCCGAATCAAGGGTCAGTTGATATGGAAACCATCAGAGAGGAGATTAAAAGAACAGTTGAAACAGTGGGGGAAATAAGGGAATATTTACGGCACGAGAGGAATCTACATTATGCAACCCCAAAGCTTCTCCCTGTAGAGGGCAACATAACATCCCATTTTGGCATGAGGGAGCATCCCCGTAGCGGAGAGGATGAATTCCATAAAGGTATGGACATATCAGCACCTTATGGAACCCCAATCAGGGCGGCAGCAGGCGGTATAGTAAGCTTCTCAGGCGGGAGTGGTATTAAGGGAAACCTTATCGCCATAGAGCACGGATTAGGTTTTACGACATTTTACGCCCACAACAGGGTAAACATAGTGAAGGTAGGTCAGAAGGTGAGGCGTGGGGAGATAATTGCTTATGTTGGTTCTACCGGAAATGCAACAGGGCCCCATGTCCATTATGAGGTATGGAAGGATGGGAAACCGGTCAATCCCCGCAAATATGCCGAAAGGAGGCCGTAATGTTTACTAAAAAGGTAGACAGGCTGGAATCATTCATAGGCACAAATTCGGTTTTTAAAGGTGATATAGAGACAAAGGGAACACTGAGGATCGACGGTACCCTGAACGGAAACGTGAATGCTGACTGGGTAATTCTCAGTGAAAAGGCGATTCTCAAAGGTGATATTACAGCGAGGGGAAGTATCATAGGCGGCAAGATGGAGGGAAACCTGAAGGTCAAAGAGCTTGTGGAGGTAAAATCCAAGGGGGTTATAACCGGAGATGTGTATACGAGCAAACTCTCGATTGTTGAGGGCGGTGTACTCAATGGCAGGGTTTCTATGCAGGCGGACGGATCGAAGATAATAGATTTCCAGGCAAAAGAGGGTTAGCTAAAATCATAAATGCCCGGGACGAGCATCGAACTCGTACAGTGCAAAATGTCAAAGCGTTTCAGAACATTTCATAACGTAACAATGCTTTAAGGGGTGAGAAATGAAAAAGCATCTATTAATTATTGGAATATGTCTGTGTATCATCCATTGTGCTTTCGCAAATACGTATGCCATTGAATTTTCAGCTGACATGATTACAACGACTGCTGGGAACTCATACTCAGGCAAAATTTACATGAAAGGGGATAAAATCCGTACCGACACGCCCGGGCAATCAAGCTACTCCATCGTACGGCAGGACAAAAATGTCATGTGGCTTGTAACACCTGATAAGAAATCCTACCTTGAAATGCCTTACGATCCCACTCAAAAACCCGAAGCAGGCGAAAAGGTGAAGGGTGAGGTGAGTCGCAAGCTTATTGGGAAAGAGACAATAGATGGCCACCCGACTGAGAAGTATCTTATTACATCTAAGGACGCGGGTAAGACAAGAGAACACTACCAGTGGGTTGCCACAGACCTTAATTTCCCGATCAAGACGGCTGCGGTGGATGGGAGTTACAGTGTGGAATACAGGAATATCAAGAAATCCGTATCTGATAGTATGTTCGAGCTCCCTTCCGGCTATCAGAAAATGACTATCCCTGCGATGCCCAAGATGGGCGGGATGAAGAAGAAATAACTTTATAAAGATTTCGAACCAGGAATGAAGGTCTTTGTTTAGAGCTCGGTTCCGCACTTACCACAGAACTTTGCATCCTGGGCCATCTGGGAGCCGCAGTGTGGACAGGTTTTTCCCGTAACCTCAGTTCCCTCTATCTTATTCTCACTCTCGTCTATCTTTTTTCCGCACTTACCACAGAACTTTATGCCTTCAGGAATCTCTGCGCCACAGGTGCATACCGATTGTGGGACTTTTTGTTTACCAAGTGCCTCCTGAGCTTCGAGGTGGACCTTCCTCAGTTCCTCCTCTTTTTCACTTATCTGTGTGTCGAGGTTTACGATAACGTTGCACTCCTCTTTGATTGTTACCTCGTTATAGCCTTTCCCTTCGAGGAACATGGAGTAGATAATATTTCCAAGCTCTTCTAAAGAACCTTTCTTTTGTTTCTGAAGGCTGTCTATCTGACCCTTAATTTTGTTAGCTTCGAGCATCTCTTTCGATTTAATACTGACTGTTGTAACACCTTTACTGATCCCTTCCTTCACTTTGTCAAAGAAATCTATATGTACCCTCCTCACATCAATTTGACACCACATTCACTGCAGAACTGATTCCCTGTATTGTTTCGCGCCCCGCACTGGGTACAGAACTTCTCATTACCCCTGCTTTTCATACTGGTAGGTGGTGTCGCATCACGTTTTGTCGGAGAATACAGATTTATTACCAGGGAAGCGAGAAAGAGAAGTATCGTGAGATAGTATCCAATCCCATACTCCAGCTGTAAGATGTTAGCACCTGCACCTACTTTTGAAATTTCCCTGCTGAGCTTGATCCTCATAAGAATAAGTAAAATTGTTCCTATCCCACCTGCGATTGCAGGTAGCGTCACGCCTGCTTTGCCTTTGAGGAAGCATGCACCAAGCCCACCAACCGCAACGAGAAGCGATAATAACGCAAATATCTCAAAGTGAACCTTTCTCGGTTGCTTTTCGGCCGCCATTTTCTGACCAAAAGACTTCGGCTGGTCAAAGGTAGTTCCCTTTGCAAGCTGGAAACCGCTGAATGTCACGATTGGTTGACCCTGACAGGAGACACTTACCCATGGCAGGAAAAAACATAAAATGATAACCCCGTAAATCGCTGGCGAAAGGAAATTCTTTATAGGATTCTCCTTTTTCTTTGCTCTCCGCTTTCAGCAATGAGCCATGAGCTATCAGCTACGAGCTATTTCTCGCCCTCCACTCTCCGCCCTTTGCCCTCAGCTCCCCACTCTCCACTTACCACTCCCCACTCTCCGCCCTTCGCTCTCAGCTTAAAATGCCCGGGACGAGAATCGAACTCGTACAGTGGAAACCACCGAGGGATTTTAAGTGCAATTACCTAAAACACACAAAACGGCTATTGTCAACAGTTTTCGAGGGATACGCTTATTTGCATCTTTGGATTATGTTTGTTTATGAAAGGATATCAAGGGCACATTAGGCACATTTTTAGGCACAATGTAGTATAATTATTACGGAGAAGGAAAAGACTAACATGGGACGGAAAAGCAATCTTTTTAAAACCCTTGAAAAAGAACTCGATGGCGTCAGGCGGATTAAGGGTAATTACTTCATCTGGCGAAAGACGAGCGTCATGTTTCGTGATCCCCTCTGTATCGACATGTTTAACCTGATGCTCAATAACGTGGAGGATCCACCGGACGTTGCAGAACTCAGCGAGGAACTGTGCGAAAAATACGGTCTCATGCTGAAATTCGACAAACGTATCGAATATCGTGAGAAGCTAAGGGAACGGCGAAATCCTGCCCACTATTTAAACAACCTACCAACAAAGACTGGGTATCCCGACACGCTCAGCGGTTTTTTAGTTTGGAGATGGTTGAAGAAGATATGGGTCACCACCGACACCGAAAAAGCCCCGCAAACGGCGTTGTTAACTGGTCACGTATCTCCGATGGCAACAGAAATAGATTATATAGGGTACGAACCATATGTCGACTACATCACCTTGCAGGGGATTTATTACAACAGGTTTAGATCACCGTTGATAGGGTATAGACACAAGGACCATCAAAACATGCTTTTCTTCAAGCTTGACATATCGTTCCTGAACAGGGAAGGCTCGACTGAGAGATACATCAAAGATACAATCTGGCATTTCGTTACAAAATACAAAGAAGGGATACCAGACGGAGCCGGGGAGGATCTCCTGGAGATATTATTTCGGGATAATTTCATCGGCGTCGGGGTTAATCTGCAAAAAGTGAATAAGAAAAATAAGCAATATATTTTAAATACTATCTGGGATTCTGTCCTAAAACAATTAGAAGGTCGGGAGGGCAAACAGGAAGTTTCCAAAGAAGATGAGGCCTTTTGGTGGTTGTACTTCATCTCAGACAAGACTTTCCTGCAATATTTGAAATGGTACGATATGTACAGCGAAGGCTTAAATGAAACAGAGATAGCCCGGCGGGAAGGACAGGATAAAGACCGTATTACAAAATGGCTTAATAAAATCCACTATGCCATTCACCGGGAAGAACTCAGTTTTCGCAAAAAGATGAAAACTGTCGAGCTTAAGTCGCTTGAAGAACTCATGGGGAAAATTATTCTTGATAAGGTGATTACCTATGAGAAAAACTATACCAATGAAACGTCTCTGGAAAAACGTGAGGCGATAAGAGAACAGGAAAGGTATTTTTTGAAGAATGCTGATGTTGAAATGAATCAAAAATTTAGTGGAAAGGCCTTTCTCTTTGATGGCGAACTTGCCGGAGAAAAGCATAAAAGTAAAGAATTAGGGGAGGAAACTTCTGTCGAAGACCTTGTCGATCAAGATGTAAATTTATGGGATATCATAGAACCCCTTCCATAGTTTTTTTCCATATCGTATAACCCACCGTTATAATTAAACAAAACACCTCTAAAAAATCAAAATAGCCGACTGATAATCTGCCTGGGTAATAGTGAGAAGTAAAATTTTATTCTTGGAGGAAAAATGTTTGAAGATGAAGAAACAGAAGTAAAACCAGATTTCAGTTTCAATCCCTGGGGTGTGGTTACTTATGACCCATCCGTAAAATATGCTGATGCTGTAAAACCAGAACCAACTCCACCGGAGTTTATAGACTACTACAGCCTTTCATTAGATGTGAGACATGAAATTGATGAGGAGCTTGAACGACTTCACGACGAAGCTTGGAATATGACGAACACGCTCTCTGTTCGAAAAAGGGCTGACCGAAAGGCACAACTTTTGTATGATAAATTTTTTTCAAACAAACAAGTTGCAGGCTCTTTTGAAATGGAATTTGCCCCCGCACCTGGTAAAAATTATATACCAGGCGAGAGTGAAGAGCATCCTGGGGCCGGCCATTTAAGCGAACCAGGCGGGGTCATGCGGTCAGGAGTAAAGCACTTTACGGATTGGGACAGAAGCGGAAACAGGGGGGGAAAATGAAAAACTTTTTGGGGAAAAAAACAGAACCAGAACCGGTTACGGAAAAAACTCCATGGATAATAGGCGCCGAAATTCTGTTCGGCGAAAAAATCCCATGCTCAAAGTGCGGCGGAAAAACTCGCCTGATACCGTCTGCGCCTGAGTGGGACATAGAAAGCTGGGAGTGCCTCAACGAATCTTGCAAATCAGTAATGGAATGCAGGGTGAAATATATCAAACAAAAATTTACGGTTGCGGGAACAGAGTTAAAACCAGTTTCGTGTATTTTAGAAAAGGTGTGGTAAAGGGAGAAGGTTTATGGGAGAAGAAAGAATTTTTGAAGACTCAATCATGTCTGGAATTTTGCAGGCTATGGGTTGCCGGGTGACTCCGCAGTTGAATGTTATGGGCAGGACCGAGTTTCTTGTCACTGGCGACGTTGAGGGTTGCCTGGCTCGTCTGTATGGCAATGAACCTGTCCCTGTATTGTCAGTTTTGCAAAATATCAAATCTTGCAGGCACGCAATTTTTAACCAAAAAGGAAAGGGAGACAGAAATGGGAAAAACTACTCTCGATAAAACCACGTTGCAATCCGCATTAAATTACCTTGCAAGAGGTTTTTCAGTAATCCCTATTCGGCCCGATAAAACCCCCTATATCCAATGGGCAGAATTTCAAACGAGATTGCCTTCCACTGAGGAAATTAAAACATGGTGGCAGAAGTGGCCGGATGCCATGATAGGGATAGTAACGGGCAAGCTTAGCGATTTATGCGCTATTGATTGCGATAGCGAGGAGGGCGAAACCGCTATTGAGGAACTATTGCCGGATAGCATTGATATACCGACAGCAAGGACACCGGGGGGAGGTAAACATCTTTATTTTAAGATGCCAGACGAACCTATTGGAAACAATACCGGGGCAATCCCAGGGGTAGATTTCAGGGGCGAAGGGGGCTATATCATTTTACCGCCTTCACAAAATAGCAATGGAGAGGGTTATAAATGGATCGAGGGTTTAAGCATTGAAAATATAGCATTGTCTTTACTACCGGAAAAGTACAAGAGCATAGTTAAAGAACTATCTTTTTCTTTATCTATGCGTATAGGAGATGAAGTTAATGATCCCGATAACTACGGTAAGCTACGGTTAACTACGGATAGCTACGGGAAATGTTACCAGCAAGGACAGAGGGATGACACTCTTTTTCATATTGCCAACTGTTTGACTAAGGGTGGTTGTGAGGAAGACCTTGCTCGTAAGACATTGGAATTGCTTGCTTTACAGTGTGACCCGCCTTTTGATTTAAAAGATGTAAATGTTAAAATTGACTCAGCCTTAAAGAGGTCAACACGTCGGGAACGTAACATTTCTGAAGAGGTTCGAAAATGGGTGATAACTACGGTAGGCTACTTCTTAACTACGGAAGTACACGGAGAACTACGGTTAACTACGGCAGAACATAAAAAAGCTTGTTATTCGACATTGCTCAGGATGTGTGAAGCCGGAGAACTTAAGAAACATGGCGATCGGCGGGGGTGTTTCAGGGCAGTAGACAAAAACATAGAATTTATGGACTTTGGCAATGCTGATCTAAATAACTTTGTCCCTCTCCAATTACCCTTAGACATTCACCTGAAGACGAAGTTTTTCCCTAAATCGGTTATTGCTTTGATGGGTGTCTCAGGGTTCGGAAAAACCACCTTCGCATTAAACACGATTGGTTTGAACTTTGATTCTATGCCGTGCTTTTATTTCAATTCAGAAATGAGTCGAGAGGCTTTGAAGAAAAAACTATCTTACTTTCTTATCCCGATGGATACATGGGTCAGAAAAATGAAGGTGATAGATGATTGGGATTTCAACAATATTGAAGATAAAATACAACCAGACGCTTTTAATGTTGTCGATTATCTCGAACCAGAAGCAGAGAAAACTTTTAACATTCATGGCGTGATCTCAACTATCATCAAGAAATTAAATAAAGGTATGGCCCTTATATGTATCCAAAAAAGACCAGGCTCAAAATTGGGAACAGGCGGGATATATTCAATCAAAGCATCAAGTCTTGCTCTTGCTATGGATTGGGGCAAAATACAAATCGTTAAGAACCGTTTTAGAGAAGAAGATAAAAGCCCTTCTTCAAATACTATCGATTTCAATATAGAGCATGGATGTAATTTTGTTAAAACTCATGATTGGTATGTGGAACAAATTTTTTAATAGAGGAAAAAGGGTGAGGTGAATTATGTCAAAGTTGATAGGTGAAATTGAGAAGAACCAAAAAGAACGGATCAGGATATTCATTGATGAATATAGAGGTCATAAGTTTTGCAATGTTCGAGTTTTTTTTGAGGCCGATAACGGGCAATGGCTACCTACTAAGAAAGGCATCACCTTCAATGACGAAACCATAGACGAGGTAATTCCACTATTGCAGAAGGCCTCTAAAGAATTGGAAGGTGAATGATGCTATTGACTACAAGAGAGCGGGGTCTACTTATCGGTGGATTGGGAGCGTTAAAAGAGGGGTTACTTTCTTATGATGAACGGATAAGAAAAGACAGACTTGTTTTAAATGATGCGACTTCACTTATCGAAAAAATTGGAAGTTTTTTGGAGACAATTGAATATCTGCAAAAGGTACAACTATGAAGGATAAAGGAGGATTAAACGATGGGTCACAAATTAACGGTATCTGAAATAGAAGAGGCAAGCATGATGTTGGCCGATGGGAAGTCAATCCGAAGTGTTGGACGGGCATTACATAAGGCCCCCAGCACAATATCTAAGATTAGTAAGGTTCCAGCGGTGCAAGAAAAGATTATGAAATTTAGGGAGCAACTTGCAGGCAAATTTGAAACACTTAGTGACGTATTAATCACTGACATTCCCATAGCGGATATACAAAAAATGAATCCGTATTCCAGGGTACTCAGCTCAGGAATAAGCATAGATAAGGCTTCAATGCTTCGTGGAATGGATAAAAAGCCATTGGTGACTGTGCAAATCATACACCTTGATCCGACCCTACGCCCTTCGAAGGCCATAGAGAACGCCATTGACATTACTCCTAAAAGAATGGACAGAGATGATTGAAAAGCGAATGGACACTAAAACCTTTTCTCTTTTGATTTGTAAATATATGATATTTAAAACTCTTTTCTCTTTTTCTTGTGCAAATCCACAGAACGGTAGATATTCTGAGAGCAATCGAAGCAATGGGGACATGGGTATCCTTGAATCTCTGCCTGAGAGAGCAATTCCTGTCCATGCTCTCCGAGGTTCTTATATGCTGATGAACCAGCTCGATAGTGGAAGGAATTACCAGGCACAGACTGAGGCACAGGCTCTGGAGACCGTCTATTGTCAAGACTCTGCAATGGTACATTGGATATCATATCCTATGAGAGAAGGGATTATGACAGCACAACAGCACGAATATTCCACCGGGGACGGTGCATGAGGTTCTTTTTATATGTGGTCGTCTTTGATTGTTTTACCTACTTACTGAGGCTTGCATGAAAAATGATTTTAAACTAAAGCGATTGTATTCCATTAAAGAGGCCGGGGTATTCCTTGGACGTTCAACCTGGAGTATGAGAGAGATGCTCTGGGCAGGCAAATTGCCTTACATTAAAGATGGGAAAAGAATATTTGTTGATCTTGAAGACATGACTAAATGGATCGAGCAGGCAAAAATTACCTTTGGAAAGAATTAGTAAAAGAATACTTGACTTCTATATACCAATGGTGTACATTACTATTATGACAGCACAGGACATAAAAAGATGGAGACTAAAAAATGGTTTCAGTCAGGTCCGTCTTGCTAAGCATCTCAACGTTGCAACGATGACAGTAAGTAGGTGGGAAACTGGTTCCAGAGGGGTCCCGCCATTTTTATTCCTTGCATTAAAATCTTTAGAATGCGAACGGAAAAGAGGAGGGAAACATGGGGTCGATATACAAAAGAAATAATATGTTTTGGATCAAGTATTCTCAGTATGGGAAACCTATCAGGGAAAGCGCACAGACTGAGAAGGAAGGCGAAGCCCGAAGGCTTCTGAAACTCAGGGAAGGTCAGATACAAGAAAACAAATTTCCTGGTCTTCAAGTGAACAGGACCCGCTTTGATGATCTCTGCAATGCCTTAATCACTGAGTACAAGATTAGGGGCAGGAAATCTGTTGTTCGGGCAGAGTTAAGCGTTAAACACTTGAAGGACTTCTTCGGTGACTGCAAAGCAATAGATATCACCACAAGCCGGATAAATCAGTACATCACTGCAAAACAAACCCTGGGCATGAAGGACGCCTCAATTAATCGAGATCTCTCTGCGTTGAGACGTATGTTCAGTATTGCATTGCAACAGACACCGCCCTTAGTATCCGGGAAACCGTATATACCGATGTTAAGAGAAGACAACGTCCGGACAGGCTTTTATTCGCATGAAGAATATCTTGCTATCCTGGGATGGCTCCCTGATTATCTGAAGGGTGTTTTTACGATGGGATACTATACAGGAATGCGAAAAGGGGAGATTCTTTCCCTGGAGTGGAAACAAATAAATCTTTTTGACAAGACGATCACGCTTTCACCGGGAACAACAAAAAATGGTGAGGGAAGGATACTCTTTCTCGTAGGCGAACTTCTGTCGATGATTCAGGGACAGTATCAAAATGCGAACGGTGTATATGTGTTCCATAGAGACGGTCAGAAAATTAAAGACTTCCGTTTCGTATGGAGCAAGGCATTTAAGATGGCCGGTATCCCTGAGCAACGTTTTCATGATTTAAGGCGGTCAGCAGTCCGGAACATGACTCGATCAGGGGTGTCAGAATTAGTTGCTATGAAGATTAGCGGGCACAAAACAAGGGCTATATTTGACAGGTATAACATCACCGATGAAACTGATCTCAGGATTGCTTCCGAGAAGGTTTCTGATTTTCACAAAGAGCATGAAAGACTCATGGGAGATATCGAACTGGGCACAATTCCGGGCACAATAGCAATTTCAGGGTATCGAAGGGAGAGCTGAATTGTCTGGTAAGTCGTTAAAATTATTAATGCCCGGGACGAGAATCGAACTCGTACAGTGGAAACCACCGAGGGATTTTAAGTCCCTTGCGTCTACCTATTCCGCCACCCAGGCACTATTCTTTTTATAATAAGAAAACCTTCCCTTGTCAACAATTAT
This sequence comes from Pseudomonadota bacterium, assembly GCA_026388215.1. Taxonomy (NCBI): domain Bacteria; kingdom Pseudomonadati; phylum Pseudomonadota; species Pseudomonadota bacterium. The sequence continues at coordinate 26,708 of JAPLKF010000135.1, forward strand.
TGAGCTGGGAGCTGATAGCTTATAGCTCATAGTTCATGGCTCATGGCAAACCTTGATGCTGGATACTGGAAGGAAGGCAACTGATAGCTTATAGCTCGTAGTTCATAGGGATTAAACATAAAAGGGTTCAAGGGGATTAAACACACTCGAACCCTGGAACCCCTGACCCTTTGCTTTAGTCGTTACTCTAAATCCACCCTCTTCACAAAAATCACATTGGGTAGTGATTGGATCTCCCTGATGACGTTATCCTCTATCTCCTTGTCAAGGTCAAGTAGTGAGATTGCCAGTCCTCCCGCACTCTCCCT